>JBFYYA010000237.1:0-2990 GCA_041310245.1 Syntrophaceae bacterium
ACAGGTTAGAGATCCTCTCCGTTCTAACGTGCTAAATTTGGGATTAAATATGGATTACACATCGACAACGCGAGGAAGCGCCACTTTTTACTTATTAAGAGATGGACGCACTGTGTTGCAAACATCCTCGATCTTAAATCCTGGCCGTAATTTGGTAAATATTGTTGAGGCGATTCACTCAACATTAGGCTCTGAGCTGGTGCCTGCACGCATGAATTACAGTGTCGATATAGCTTTCCCGGCTGTATGCGGCACCGAGGTTCCACGCACACCGCGCCAATTGCTGATAGGAGGCATCCAGATGGAGGCTGTAATATTTTCCTTGGGCGGGGGAACCGGCCAGAGAATAACATTGCCGTCAACATTGAAAACAATTCCCAGAACCGGGGTAACTCCCGCGAGACCTAATCTGCGCTGAAATTGTAAGTTAAAAAAATATACAAAAGGGGGCAACCCTGCCAAAGAGAATTGCTCCCTTTTTTGCTCATAAAAATCGCTTATTTTTTCAGCAAAAAACGTGAAAGCCCATCTATGTATTCGATGTTATTCGTTTTTATTTGAATTGACCCCTGTATTTTTGTGGAGTATATTTTACTTTAGATTTTACTTGTAGGTAAAATAAATAAAGTAGCATTTCTTCTTTTAAGAGGAAAAAAAAATAATTTGTAAATTAATAAGGAGGATTTTGTATGAATCGTTTAATGTTATTTGCTGTATCATTGGTATTTATGTTTTGCACCGTCGTAATAGCGGCGGATAAAACAGGTTCTGCAGAATCTGCTTCCACCGTAGCGAAAGAAGCCGTACAGGCGGCGCAAGATAAAGCTGATGTAGAAAAAGGCAAAGCTCAGGGCAAGGCCAAAGGCCATCTTAAAAACACTGATGATAAAGCCAAAGATAAAGTTAAGGGCGTAGAAGATGAAGCCGCGGATAAGGTAAAAAGTGCTAAAGATAAGACTAAAGAGAAAACCAAAGGAGCGGAAGATAAAACAAAAGATAAAGTAAAAGGCGCTAAAGACAAGGTCAAAAATGAAGCAGGCAAGGCCGACGACAAAGCTAAAGGCGTGATTCCCGCAACTCCTTCTGTTCCCGCGTCTCCTTCCCAAAAGTAATTTACAATTATTTATATTGTTTTTAAAAGGGCAGATTTTTATCTGTCCCTTTTTTATTGTCTCGTATAGTTTTCTTTTATATTTTCCCCTGATTGGCGAGAAATAATATTCCGGCGGTTTTAATATTGACCACTCGCGCACACCGCGTCAATTGCTGATAGGGGGCATCCAGTTAGAAACAATAATATTTTCTTTAAGTGGTGTAATAGGTCAGAGAATAACGCTGCCAGTTACATTAAAAACAATTCCCCGAACCGGCGTGAACCCGGCGCGTCCAAACCTGCCCTGACATAGATTTTGCGGGTTATCAGAGAAACATAGAAGAGGCTTGGATATGAAAGTTCAAGTCTCTTTTATGTAAAATACATCTTGTATCAATTTTTGTTGTAAGCGCTTAAAAAGAACCCTTCTCTTTTCCCAATTCTACGATTATTAGATATTTTCACTTACGCTGGCTGATTCGCTTTCTTCTTTCTTTTCTTCTTCCTGCTTGACCGTGTCTTTCCTGATCGATTTCAGTAATTCGCTGGATTGATTCAATATCCGCGCGGCTTCGCTTTCCGCCTTTTTCATTGTTTTTTCCAGCGCGTCATCTGTGAGTTCCGCGTCTAAAATTTCGTCATCGATTACATCGCTCATAATAAAAACATCTCCTTATATACCGTAAATAAACAGCGCGCTTTGCACCTTAATGCCATAGCGCGGCATGGTTTTACAACCAAAATATTAATCGTAACCGCCTGATTATTTTCTGAAAAGATTTATCTGCGCCGGCTCTTATTTTTTATTTCTGCAAACATCATACATCAGATTACATTTTTGTTCGCAAGCCTGTTTTATTCCAACTGTTGAAGGACAATCAAAATTACACTTCTGTTTATCTATCATGCATTTAGCATCTGTGCATGACTGAAATGAAATGGACATTACAAAAAGCAGCATAATCCCCGTTATTTTAAAGATTCTTTTATTCATATGGACTCCTTTAAAGGTATTAGTGATTTTTGATATACAACTTTCTCTTGTAATAATAAAGAATTTGTTCGCTCTTTCTATTTCTTCCGCAAGACATCCGGAAGCAGCCAATTGAAAGATAATTGTACCTGTCCCGTTTTCTTCACGCACTCGAACGTGCCCTCTGTTTATTTTTTCTATCGCTTTGCGTATTTAATCAGGGCTAAAAGATACCTTGATTTAAACTGGTTGCTGGCCAGTATCTGTTTTGTGGGGGGAAGTTTAAGAATAACACCAAGCACTGCCGCCATAGCCCGATGACTTAATAATATCTGATTATCAAATAAGAGATTATGAAACTTTCCGCGTTCAATTGCCATCAGTACGACTCTATGCACTGAATTCACTGGTGTGATAACCCGCTCGCTACGGGATTTCAGTTGCAGGGCGGAAACTGTGCATCCTTTCAGGCACACACCGCAGCCAAGACATTGATCGGCATTAAGCTTTGCTTTCTTTCTTCCCGGTTTTTGCGGATCACTGGCGGTTACCAGCGTCATAGCCTCTACCGGGCAAAGTGATACACATTTTCCGCATCCGTTACATTTTTCTTCAATTATTTCCGGAATAAAATTAGTAGTGTGAACGGGATTTAAAAAACCAAACTTTCTAGCCGCGACTAATGCTTCACAACAACAACCGCAGCAATTGCAGATAAAACCCACGCGTTCCTGAACATTTTCACCAAACTGGACAAGATTATAATTCTGAGCTTTATTTAGTAAATCCAACCCTTCTGATACATCAACTTTTCTGGCAATTTTATGACGAATTAATGATTCGGCGGGCCCGTTGAAAGTCATGCAAATATCCATTGGCGCGCCGCAATTAAGGCCAACATGTTCCATCTTGTGCCGGCAATAG
>JBFYYA010000238.1:0-9930 GCA_041310245.1 Syntrophaceae bacterium
TTGACCACAGCGCTGAATTTCAACGAGTTGAGCCAATTTACAAAAGCGGCTTCTTCCTTTCGCGCGCGGATTTCGGCTATTATTTCATCTTTCGCTTCAGCGAAACTTTTTGTTTTCGCCTGTTGAATATCCAAATCCTTTAATATATGAAACCCATAAGGGCTTTGCACCACTGAGCTGATTTTATTCAACGGTAACTTGAAAATGACACTATCCAATTGTTCCGGCATCTCGTCTCTGGTCAGGTAACCCAAATCACCACCACTGCTCGCTTCCGGGCTAATAGAATACTTGGCGGCCAAAGTCGCAAAATTTTCTCCGGAATTCAGCCTGGCTAGTATTTCTTTGGCTGCTTCCGCATCGCGTACCACTATCTGCGCGGCTCTAACCTGCGCTCCCTGGCGGTATTTATCGCGATTTTCGTTGTAATAATCTTCCGCTTCATCATCAGAAACCTTTATTCTGGAGTTAACATCCACTGCCACAAGCTTTTGAATAAGCAATTCTTTTTTTATCTCTTCTCTCCATTGCTCATATCTGATATTTTGTTGCGCCAATAAGTTTACAAAATCTTCTCCATAATCTTTTCTTATTTCGCTAATTCTGTCATCCAGCTCGCTTGCTTCCACGGAAATTTTTAGCTCTTTGGCGCGCAGCTGCATTATTTTATCCGTGATCATTTGGTCAAGAACTTCATCTTCCAGGCGGCTGATATAACGATGGTCATCAGCCGTGATGTCCTTGGGCAACAATTTCATTTTCTGATTTAATTTCAGTTGATATTCATCAAGATAAATCTTGGATCCGTTTACTGTCGCCACATAAGTCCCGGAAAGAAAATCTATCCGGTCACAAGACGCAATAAGCACGCTCAATAATATTAAGATGATATATTCTTTGCGGGAAATTACACCGAAAATTATTTTCATGGCAAATATATTGTTTCCTGCATTTAACAATTTGATATGTATATATCGCTTATGGCTATTGGGCAAGCATCTTTAACAATAAACTTGCCTGTGTCAATATTTGATTCGAAGGTAAATTCGGCAGAGCGAAAAAAAGCTTGCCGTCGGGAGTGAAACGCAACTGCCTGTTATCTTTATGGAATATATGAATAACCTTTCCCGGTTCCACCGGTGTGCTTTCTCTGAAAAAGATATATATCTGTTTGCCATCATAACCCATTTTTTTGCCATGCAGCATTTGAAGTTTATTCCTTATGTTTATAACCTGCAATAGGTTTTCCGCCTGCGGCGGCAATATTCCATAACAATCAGTGAGTTCGTTTCTTAGCCTGCTGATTTCCTCATCATTGGACGCAAGCGAAATTCTTTTATATAAAACCAGCCTCTGATACATGTCGCGCACATATTCTTCAGGGATAAGCGCGGAAACCCCAAGCTGTATTTCCGGCATAGGTACTTCTTCGGCGATTCTTTCACCCTTGATTTCCCGCATAGTTTTTTCCATCAGTTCCGTGTATAATTCGTAACCGACCGCGCGAATATGCCCTGACTGTGAAACGCCCAGTAAGTTGCCGCCGCCACGTATTTCCAAATCGTTGCGCGCAATGCGAAAACCGGAGCCCGGCTGAGAAAATTCTTTTATCGCCTGCAATCTTTTTATCGCTTCGGCCGAAAGCATCGCGCCCGGCGGCAAGAGAAGATAGGCAAAGGCTTCCCGATCTGCGCGTCCAACGCGACCCCGCAGCTGATAAAGCTGCGCGAGACCCAGGCGGTCAGCGCGATTGATTATTATCGTGTTCGAGGTGGGTATATCCAATCCGGATGAAACAATAGTCGTGCTCACCAGAACGTCAATTTCCCCGCGCACAAACAAAGCCATCGTTTTTTCTATTTCCGCAGGCTTCATCTGCCCATGGACTACGCCAATTCTCGCCTGCGGCACAAGCTTTTGCAATACACGGGTAATCGAATAAATGGATCGCACCCGGTCGTGCACAAAAAACACCTGACCCTGACGAGCCAGTTCTTTTTCTATCGCCGCCTTAATTATTTCTTCATTAAATTCCAAAACATATGTTTTAATCGGCAGGCGCTCTTCCGGTGGCGTATTGATTATGGATAAATCCCGAATCCCAACCAATGACAAATGTAGTGTTCGCGGTATCGGCGTCGCGGAAAGCGTCAATACATCAACCAGTGTGCGCATTTTTTTAAGCTTTTCCTTATGCGCCACGCCGAATCGCTGTTCCTCATCAATCACCACCAGCCCTAATTCCTTGAAATCGACATCCTTTTGCAGCAGGCGATGCGTGCCGATAATAATATCAATTTTCTGATTTTTTAAATCTTCCAATATTTTTTTCTGCGCCGCCGGACTTTTGAAACGGTTGAGAACCTCGACGCGTATGGGAAACTTATGAAGCCTCTCGGCAAATGTCCGGTAATGCTGCTCTGCCAAAATAGTCGTGGGCACTAAAACCGCCACCTGCTTACCGTCCATAACGACGCGAAAAGCCGCGCGAATGGCAACTTCCGTTTTGCCGAATCCGGCATCGCCGCAAATCAGCCTGTCCATCGGCTTTACATCATCCATGTCCAGATGAACGTCTTCTATCGCCTTGGACTGATCCGGTGTTTCTTCAAATTCAAAAGTCGCGCATAACTCTTCATAAAACTGATCGGGAGGAGAAAATGAGTCTCTTTCCATTACTTCACGCGCCGCGTAAATGGAAACCAGTTCTTCGGCTACTTCACGCACTGACTTTTTGACTCTTTGCTTTACCGACTCCCAGGAAATTCCCCCCATTCTGTCAATTTTCGGAACATAACCTTCAGGGCCGATGTATCTCTGAATTCTATCCAGAGAATTTACGGGCATGTAAAGCTTATCGCCTTCCGCATATTCAACAACCAGAAAATCATTTTCAATTTTACCAACGGATATTTTTTTCAATCCCCGATAAATACCGATGCCGAAATCAGTATGAACAACATAATCGCCTTCTTTTAAATCACCAAATGATTTGAGAAAATAGGCTTCCCGCGCCGGGCGCTGCCTGCGACGTTTCTTCTTTTTGCCGAATATGTCCTCTTCGCTCAAAAAAACAAGCTTCATCGCCGGAAATGAAAAGCCGGCGGAAAGCTTTCCTTCCCGCAACATAAGACCGGATTTAGTTTTTTTACTATTTACCATCTCCATAGTGGAAATTTGTCCCTCTAATAATTCCACGGACACATCATTTAATGATAAAAGATGCTTCATTCTGGAGATATCTTCGGGTGTGGGACACGCAAAAAATATTAGCATGCCATCGGCAAGCCAGGTTCTGATCTTTTGCACCACCTGTTTTAATAAAACATCTTCCTTAAAGTCTCCGGCAATAACATCTAAAAAAGGAATTTCCCTTTGTGTTTCAAAAGCTACAACCGGATTTTCTTCATCTTTTTCTTTTTCCAGATTAAAATCTAAAAAAGAAACCTGTTTAAACCGGCGCATAGCGCTGAAAATATCCGCCTCATTGAAATAAGCGCCTTGACTGTCCAGGTAAAATTTATCATCGCCCCGCGTTTTGAACAGCATTTGCTCAATATTCATTTGCGCTTCCTGAAAAGCCTGCTGGACAGAGAAAGAACCGTCCAGAATCAGCAACGTGCTGAGCGGCAGGTAATCAAAAATACTGGAAAGTGTATTTTGTGAAAATTTTCCATCCGCGTTTATTTCATCGTAAAAAAGAGGCAAAAAAACAGGGTTAATTATGTCCGCCGAAGAATTTTTCAGCGCCTCCGCCAAATTGCCGCGCATACCGCGGGGCAGAGAAAGTTCGTCGGCGCGCCGCTTGATGTTTTGCACCGCCAGTGTTCTTTTCTCAGATGTTAAAATAATTTGACTAGCCGGAGATATCGTAAAAGACTCAAGCGCGTGCAAGGAACGCTGCGACACATTGTCAAATGCCCGGATGGATTCAATTTCATCAGCAAATAACTCGACACGCAAAGGGGTTTTTTCTAAAGGCGGGAAAATATCAATTATATTGCCGCGGACACTGAAATCTCCCGCTTCTTCCACCAGGCTGACTCTCTTGTAGCCCATGGCGTCCAAATGAATAGTTAATTCATCCCTGTCCAATGTGTCTTTCAGGGAAACACCGCGCAGATTTTTATTGAATTCGCCAAGCGGCATAATTTTATGCGACAGAGCGCCGACATGGGTAACAATAATTGTTTTTCTGTTTGTTCGCAGACGCGCCAGCAGCGCTAGGCGCATCAATTCTTCTTCTCTTGGAAAAGAAAATAATTCGACGGCAAATAAATCAATTGGCGGGTAATAAAAAACATCGTTTTCACCCAGAAAGAAAGCCAAATCTCCGGCAAAAGACAGCGCTTCTTTTTCCCGAGCGCAAATAATAAAAATACTGCTGTCGACTCTCTCGAAAAGAAGCGCGGCCATAAAGGCTCGCGCCGCGGCCTCGAGTCCGCTCACGTTAATCCTTGCGTCCGCTTGCTTAATCCTGTCTAAGAGGTCATTCGACAATTCGACATTGTTCCCCTTGTATTCATTAATAATTTTTCTCATGGACATCAATTACGCTTTAATTTCAAAAATAATTTAACAATTACCGGAAATTAAACTTCTAACCTAAAAAAGATTTTTGTTCAAGGCTGCCAGACAGAAGAATATTGCTGTCATTTCTTACTCGTTGACAACCGGTATATGTCTGATAAGCTATTAATTATAAATGCATAAGGAGTAATTTAACATGATTTCTGTGGAAAAAGCCCTGAAAACAATCCTGACTGACGCTAAACTTATGGACGTGGAAAAAATTAATATCATTAACGCGCAAAGGCGTGTGATTGCCGATAATATTTACGCTAACCGCAATATTCCATCCGCCGATAATTCGGCCATGGACGGTTATGCCCTGCGCGGGGCCGATACCAAAGGCGCGACTAAAAAAAACCCGGTCTGGCTTGAAATTATTGAAGAGATACCGGCCGGAAAAATTCCCCAAAAAAAAATCCTTACAAAAGAAGCTTCGCGCATTATGACCGGGGCAATAATTCCTAAAGGCGCCGACGCGGTCATCCGCCAGGAAGACACCATAAGAAACGGCAAAAAGGTAGCTGTACTTAAGCCGGTCGACAAGAAAAAAGATATCCGCCTTGCAGGTGAAGACGTGCGTAAAGGAGAGCTTGTTATTCCCAAGTACAGCATACTGTCTCCCGCGCAAATCGGCATGCTGGCTTCACTGGGCCGAAAATACATAAGTGCTTACAAAAAACCTCGCGTAGCCATTATGACCACAGGAAATGAGCTTGTTGATATAAACATCAATCCCCCGCCGGGAAAAGTTGTCAACAGCAACGGTTATTCTTTGGCCTCTTTGGTAATAGACTGCGGGGGCGTTCCTCTTGTATTGGGAATCAGCAAGGATAATAAATCCGCTTTACGGAAAAAATTTACGGCCGCGCTTAAAGCCGATGTAATAATTTCGTCCGGCGGCGTATCCGTTGGAGATTATGATTTTGTTAAAGACATCATGGCGGAGATGGGAAATTCGATGAGCTTCTGGCAGGTGGCTATGCGGCCGGGCAAACCCTTGGCGTTTGGAGACATCAAGGGCGTGCCTTTATTCGGCCTGCCGGGAAATCCCGTATCGACAATGGTTTCTTTTGAACAATTCGTCCGACCCTACCTTTTAAAAATTCAGGGGCACAAAAACATTTTTCGCCCATCTCTCAAAGCGATAAGCGCTCAAGCTTTAAAAAAGGACGCGGGCATAAAACAATTTCTGCGCGCGATCGTCAAAAAAGAGAAAGGAAAATATATCGCGAAAACTACCGGCGATCAGGGATCCGGCATTTTAAAATCTATGGTCGCGGCCAACGCTTTAATTGTCCTTCACGAAAAGGAAACAAAAATAAACAAAGGCGGCGCCGTAGCCGTTCAGTTATTGGATGATTCGCTGTTTACGGCGAATTCTTTCCTAGGGGACATATAAACTTAAATCTCTTATTTTGGATGTTGACACGTTATCTTTTTAAAGCTAAAGATTCGTTGATTTATTTCGGGGAAGTGCCAAGGTCACTGGTGGGCCTCCTGGACTTCAAATCCAGTGTGGGGCGCTAGAACCGTCCCAGGTGGGTTCGATTCCCATGCACTTCCGCCATTTAAACCGCTCAAGGAGATTCACGCGCCATGAAAAAAATATTATTAACTGTTCTGTTCTTTTTTCTTGTTTTACCGACACAAATTACAGCGCAAAACTTATCTCCGGAGGAAGCTTTCCGAAAAAGTTTTCCCAAACAGAATTTTGAAAGCATCACCCCCAGCCCCGTTAAAGGAATCTACGAAGTATACACCGGAAATCAAATATTTTATTTCATGCCGGAAAATGAGATTATCATTACCGGCAATTTAATTACCAAGGACGGCGTTAATTTAACCCGTGAAAGTAATTTGAAAAAAATGGCCGGGAAGATTGCGAAGCTGCCTCTGGATAGCGCTTTAAAAATCGGAAAAGGCAAAACAAAGGTTGTGGAATTTACCGACCCTAACTGCCCTTATTGCCGCCGGGCATTTGAGTTTTTTGACGGGCGCAAGGATGTGACCCTTTATGTGTTTTTAATTCCGCTTTCCCAGGATTCTGAAAAAAAGATCAGGCATATCTTTTGCTCCAAGGATAAAATCAAAGCTTATGAAAATGTAATGTCGGGAAAACTCGATAATAACGCTCCGCTTAACATTTGCAATGATAAAGAAGTCGATGATCGTGTAAGAACTCACCGAGAGCTGGCCGCGCAGGCAGGCGTTGGAGCGACGCCGACATTTTTTCTGAAGAATACCGCTGTCGGCGGTTTTGAAAAAAATACCCTTGATCAGCTTTTAGATTAGCAGTTTCTTCTAAAAAAATTAAAAGTTAACTGATTTTTGATCCGGTTTTCGCCTCGCCGTCATAAGAAAGAAGCGCGAGCCCTTCTTCTGTCGGGGCAGCCAAAAGCATGCCGTGGGATTCAACTCCCATTAATTTCGCGGGCTTCAAATTGGCAACCACAACAATTTTCTTGCCGATTAATTGTTCCGGCTTATAATCATTGCCGATCCCGGCAACGATCACTCTTTCTTCGCCGATATCTATTTTAAGCCTGATAAGCTTTTTGGATTTGGGAACAGCCTCCGCTTCCAGTATCTGCGCCACGCGTAAATCAATCTTTGAAAAATCTTCGTAGTCAATTTCTGGCTTGATGTCCTTTAAAACCATTTTCTTTTCCTCAGCCTGATTTGTTTTAGAAATATCCACACGGGGGAATAAAGACTCGCCGCGGGACAATGTTTTCCCCGCGCGAAGAACACTTTCCTCACCTATGTTTTCCAAATTGAGCTTTTCCGTATCATCAGCGCCGATTTGCTGTAATATCTTTTCCGCCGCCTGCGGCATAAAAGGAAATATTAATATGGCGATCGACCGCAGAGCGACAAGCAGGCTATACATGATCGCTGTCAACTGTTCTTTTTTTGCCGGATCCTTACCCAATACCCATGGTTCTTTCTCCACAATGAACTTATTGGTAAGGTTAATAAATTCCCAAATAACAATTAACGCTTTGTGCAAAGACATATCCGCGAAAGAGGCCTTCACTTGTGCGACAGTGTCAAGCGCGGCCTTTTGCAGCCCAGCATCCATTTCCTTGCTGGAAACACGAGGAACTTTACCCTCGCAATATTTTATAGCCATAGTAATAACACGGCTGACCAGATTTCCCAAATCGTTGGCAAGGTCTGAATTTAATCTCTGCACAAAAGCTTCTTCGGAAAAATTGGAATCAAGTCCGAAGACCATGTCGCGTAAAAGAAAATAACGGAAGGCGTCCAGGCCGTATTTATCTTTCAAATCAAGCGGCCGGACAACATTGCCCAAGCTCTTCGACATTTTACTCTGTTCAACATTCCAATATCCATGAACATTGAGATGACGATAAGGCTCGATGCCCGCCGATTTAAGCATCGTCGGCCAGTAAATTCCGTGCGGCTTTAAAATATCCTTGGCAATGAGATGCTCGGCGACTGGCCAAAACTTTTTGAATTTATTCCCTTGGGGATAATCCACGGCGGTAATATAATTAATCAAGGCGTCAAACCAGACATAGGTCACGTAGTTTTCATCAAAAGGCAAAGTGATCCCCCATTTGAGGCGCGTTTTGGGGCGGGAAATACATAAATCTTCAAGCGGTTCTCTTAAGAAAGCCAATACTTCATTACGATATCTTTCCGGACGGATAAAATCAGGATTGTCCTTGATATGCTTTATCAACCAATCCTGATACTTGCTCATTTTGAAAAAATAGTTTTTTTCTTCGATATATTGCGGCGCCTTTCCGTGCTCCGGACATTTTTTATCAACAATCTCTTTTTCGGTTAAAAATCTTTCGCAGCCAAAACAATAATAACCGCCATAACTGCCAAAATATATGTCCCCGGCGTCGTAAACTTTCCGTAAAATATGCTGCACGGTTTCGACATGGTTTTTATCCGTCGTACGGATGAAATAGTCGTTGGCCACGGCAAGCTGAGGCCATAGCGCGCTAAACTGAGCGCTGATTTTATCCGCGTATTCCTGCGGCGTGACTGAAGCCTGATTCGCCGCCTCGGCTATTTTATCGCCGTGTTCATCCGTACCGGTAACAAAATAAGTTTCGGCTCCGCTCATGCGGTAAAATCTCGCCAGAACATCGGCAACAATAGTTGTATAAGCATGCCCGATATGCGGCGAGGCATTAACATAGTAAATGGGTGTTGTAATATAAAAAGCTTCTGGCATATTAAGATCCTTTTTTATTCAATAAAGCCGTTTTCGTCTTCTAATTTTTCCAGCTCTTCAATTTCCTTTTCTTCTTTCAAAACGGCACCGGTTGCTTTATCCGCGCTTTGTATAATTTTTTGTTTGTTTCTTTTACTTCCCGCGTATTCTTCGTGTTCGAACGCCAAACAGCACATCAACCTGCCGCACAACCCGGATATTTTTTCCGGATTCAGTGACATACTTTGCTCCTTGGCCATTTTCACGGTAACTCTTTCCAGGTTCTGCAGTATTCCCGCGCAGCAGACGATTCGCCCGCAAACACCGATGCCTTTTGTGATACGGGCTTCCTGGCGGGCGCCAATCTGTTTCAGCTCTATGCGTGTTTTGAATTTCTGTACAAGTTCTTTGACCAAATCACGAAAATCGACCCTGTTATCAGCGGTAAAATAAATTATTATTTTACTTTTATCAAATTGACAGTCAACATCCACCAGCTTCATGGATAATTTCTGTTCCGCAATTTTTTCCAGGCAGAATTTTCTTGCTTCTTCTTCCAGTTTTTCATTTTCCGCCTTTATCTGCAAGTCATGGGTGTTGGCTTTACGGATAATCTTTTTCAGATTCGCGGGAAGTTCTGATTCCTGGCGCCTGACAACATCAGTGACAACAATCCCCATTGCTGAACCATTATCCGTGTTGACGATGACCTGGTCTCCCACATGGACAATATGGTCTGCCGCGCTGAAGCTGTAAATTCTGCCTTCTTTTTTAAATTTTACACCGACAATATTCGTCAACAAATCCTTACCGCCAAAATTTAATAGCTCAATTTAAATGCCATTGTCTCTAATGTCAATAATTTGTTACTGTTACGCTCGATATACCTTCCCGCTCTTTCAACCAAATCGATATTATAAAGAATTTGCTCGCCCGATAAACGCTGGGCGACAGAATCAATAAAAGATAATTTGTCCTGATTGATTAATATCCCGGGTTTCTTCGTTTCCTTATAAACGAGAGCGTCACGGAAATAGCTGATAATTATATCTAGCGCAAGGCTGATTTTCTTTTTATCCTGATGAAGAAAAGACGCGAATTTTATCAGGCTGAAAGGCTCGCTTTTTCCGGTAGCGGCCAACAAATCAAAAGTTTCCTGGCGA
>JBFYYA010000239.1:0-2515 GCA_041310245.1 Syntrophaceae bacterium
TACTGGTTATTAAGAAACTGCCGCTAGGCTAAGCGGCAGTTTCTTTTATTTTTCAGGGGGCATAAGATTACTGCCTGGGGCTCATATGCGGAAAGAGAAAATAAGCAATAAATATCAAAAGCTTATAAAGAATCTTTTTTAAAATCTTTAATTGATTCACGTGAAACATGCCCAAGAGATATGCTATTTTCCAGACGTTGTTTTTTAACCATTCTTCTTTGAACTTTATTTTTGCGACATTACTTTTTTTATCAGCGCGGGGCGCATTTGGCCTCTTTTTTACAAACGTTTTTTGGTTGTAATTCCCGCGCGGTTCAATTATGAACTAAAGATAAATATTAGTCATGTTATCACATAAGGAGGGAAAAATGAGATTAAAAGACAAAGTGGCTGTGGTTACCGGTTCGGGACGTGGTATCGGTGAGGGCATTGTTATGCGGTTTGTCGCTGAAGGCGCCAAGATTGTCGTTAATGACGTCAACGAAGCGGACGCGAAAAACGTGGTGGAAAAAGTCAGAGCGCAAAAAGGCCAGGCCACAGCCGTTGTCGGTTCTGTGGCTTCGCGTGAAGTTGTCCAGAAAATGGTGGATACGGCAGTTAAAGAATATGGCACGTTGGATATCATGATAAACAACGCCGGAATCACACGGGACGCAATCTTGCATAAAATGACGGACGAACAATGGGATCAGGTTATAGCCGTAAACCTCACCGGTGTTTTTTACGGAATACAATGCGCGGGAATTCTTATGCGCCAGAAAGGTTATGGTAAAATTATTAATATTTCTTCCACCAGCGCTTTGGGGAACGCCGGCCAGCTCAACTATTCCGCGACAAAAGCGGGCGTCATTGGCATGACCAAAACTGCCGCTAAAGAACTAGGTCCCAAAGGGATAAACGTAAACGCCATTGCCCCTGGAATGATCTGGACAGACATGATGAAGAGCATGCCTCCGGAAACCATTAAGCAGATGGATGCGATGCTGCCTTTTCTTGTTCCCATGAACCGAAAAGGATCGCCCGATGATATCGCCAACCTTGCGCTGTTTCTCGCGTCTGACGAAAGTTCCTTTATTACCGGTCAGCTGATTTTCTGCGACGGAGGTATGAAAATTTAATAAAGGCTGAAAAAAGCACAAAATATCAGGCGGTTTAACGATTATCGATAAGCCGCCTTTTTATTTGATCAATAATGGATTGACACCTTTATTTTTTATCTCTATAGTAATACCAGTTGAAAATAATAAGGAGGAAAAAATGCTGATTGTTGTCGCGGTAATGAAGGCAAAAGCGGGAATGGAGCAGGAATTTGAACAGGCACTGAAAGATATAATCCCTCAGGTGGAAGCGGAAAAAGGCACCCTTATGTACACGCTTCATCGGCACAAAAAGGAAGCCCGGAAATTTCTTTTTTATGAAAAATATACAGATAAGGAAGCCCTCAAAGAGCACAGTTCAACGCCTCATTTTGCCGCTCTTTTTGGCAAGATTGGTCCGATGCTTGACGGTTCTCCGGTAATAGAGATGTACGAAGAGCTTTCCGGGATAACTCCTAAAAAATAATCATCTTTTATAACCAACAATTATTTAAAATGGCAGGAAAAACGTATGGAAGGTTGGAGCGAAGAAGAGTTCGAAAATAAAGATTTAATGGCTCCCTGCGGTCTTTATTGCGGTGTGTGCGGAGTTTATATCGCCACGCGTGATAATAATGAAAAATTCCGCCAGATAATGGGCAATCTCTATGGCACAAAACCGGAGGAGACTGTGTGCCTGGGGTGTATGCAGCAGGAGCCGTCGGGAAAATTATACGGTTACTGTCAGTCGTGTTCCATTAGAAATTGCGTGAATGATAAAGGATTCTATTCCTGTCATCAGTGCGCGGATTGGCCCTGTGCCATGATAGAGAAATTTGGCCTGGCCACAGGCAGAAGGGTGATGAAGGAAACCATTCCCATTTGGCGGGAAAAGGTTGCCGAACACGGTGATGAAAAGGGCAGCGTGGAATGGGCACGCTCAGTTTGTGAACGCTACCATTGTCCTTTCTGCGGCAAACCGCTTTTCCGCGGCGCGCAGCACTGCCGCAGCTGCAAAGCCGAAATATCTGAACACTTGGACGGCAAGCTATAATTATTTGATTTTATATAGTATTAATCGATTAAATATTTCAGTTTGGCTAATATTGCCATCATCCCCTTTTTTCATTGACAGATAAAATTAATGTTCCTATACTTCATCGCACACACAAAGTATAAGCGTTGTTAAGAGTTGTCTCGTTTTTAATTCCATTAACTTTAAAAAAGGAGGAAAAACATGAGCAGCATTTACAAGGTAATTGAAATTATCGGCAGCAGCGATAAGTCGTGGGAAGATGCCGCTAAAAAGGGCGTGGAAACAGCGGCAAAGAGCCTGGAAGATTTGAGGGTCGCCGAAGTTAAAGAACTCGATATGAGAATCGAAGACGGCAAAGTTGTCGAGTATCGGGCAAAAATGAGAGTATCTTTTAAATATAAAG
>JBFYYA010000240.1:0-7319 GCA_041310245.1 Syntrophaceae bacterium
CTTTCAGGAATCACCGCAGATGCTGGCAGGGCTCAAAACACCCGAGCAGATGGAAGAAGCCGTCAGGCTTCTCAAGCTTTAAAACTATGAATCACCTTATACTTTACATGGCACTAATCGCCATTAACTAATAATGAGTTGATTAAAAATATTTTTTTAATCAACCGCCGTCATTACGCTTGATGCTTTTATTATGGCGTATGCTTTCTTGCCGGGTTTCAACCCAAGTTTTTTCGCTGACTCCTTCGAAATCATCGAGACAATCTTAGCATTTCCCGTCAGCTCTAAAAGCACTTCCGTGTTAACGGCTCCTTCCGAAATTTTTACGACTTTACCCCTCAATGTATTACGAGCACTTATCTTCATGGCGCCCTCCTTTTTTAAATTGTTTTTCTCTTGTATTTTTTTGAAATTATATGGAGAATGCATTCAAATGTCAACTGCAGGTATAAGAACCAATGATATTGACCTTAAAGCAAGGCCGAAACCCTGGACTTGACTGCTTCGCTCAGGTAACTTCGTCAATAAAGCGGGCATTGAATTTTGTCTTATGATATTAAAAGCAGTAATTATCTTATATGTAATACTTAGGTATTATCAAATTTATGCTAATGCATTTTAACAAGAATAAATTATTGGTGTACTTGTCCATAAACATATATTTCCCGGTAAAACAATTAATCAGGAGACAATTGCTGTGATCAATATTAGAAAATTTATAAAGATAACGATAAAAAGAAACCCGACATATGTTCTGGCGACTTTACTTTTCTTATCTCTCATTCTCTGCACATCCTGTATGCGCATGGGAGCGCCCCTGCAGGAATATCAAGGCTCCTGGAAGTTTGCGGTTATAAGTGATACTCAGGATGATAACAGCAAAAAAACCAATAAAACTTGTATAAACGACGAAGTACTGCGGGCAATTGCCCAAGACATTGCGCGGGAGAAGCCTGACCTCGTTATCGTTGCGGGAGATCTCGTCAACGGCTGGTTCCGAAACTGGGGAACCGATTACGACACGCAATATACAAACTGGAAAAATGCCATGAAACCCGTATATCAAGCCGGTATGCGGGTGTATCCGGTGCGGGGAAACCATGATAGCGGACCGGAACGTCTGGTTCTGCCGCCTCTTCCCGCACACCTTGAACCACCCGCTGATACGACCACCCGGCTGAAGGAAGCATTCCGAAAACATTTTACAGAATCATCTATCCCTAAAAATGGACCTCCCGGAGAAGAGGGTCTTACCTATAGCTTTGCTCATAAGAACGCCCTTTTCGTAGGCCTGGATCAATACGCCGGCGGACAACACAAAATCAATCAGTCATGGCTCGACCGGCAACTCGCGGGGAATTTAAAACCGCATATTTTTATTTATGGGCATGAGCCTGCATTCGAGACAAACCACAGAGATAACCTCAGTTTCTACCCGAAGAACAGAGATAACTTTTGGAACTCCCTAGGCTCAGCCGGCGCAAAAATATATTTCTGCGGCCATGACCACTTTTATAACCGCGCCCTGATACATGACGATAACGGCAATCCGATACGCCAGATTATACTGGGAACTGGCGGCGGTGTTTTGCGAAAATGGTCAGGTATTTACAGGGAAGGAAAAAAGATTCAAGGTGAGTACCATAACGGAATTCATCACGGATACGTTTTGGTAACAGTGGAAGGCGTGAAGGTTACTGTGGCATGGAAAGCTTTAATAATGCAGGAAACAACTGTTTCATGGCAAGTTTTTGATAAATTTGAGTATTCTATTTCCGCTAAATAGCATAATGACTTCTTGTTTTTTCAAAAAGTGGTCTTTTTGTCACGAGTAATAACATGAACGGCTGTGGATTTAAAAGAGGCATATACAATTGCTCCTTGAGTAATTTCCAATTCTTCATATGACGGTATTGTAATGTAAGCGACCAGGGGGAAACCACATTCCAGAGAAATTTTATAGAGCAATCCTTGTCTTGTAATTTTAGAAACTTTAGCCTCAAATATATTACGCGCGCTGATTTTTTCTTGCGTATATTTTGACACAGTCACAATTTCCGGGTGCAAACAGCAGAACACTTGTTGTCCAATTGAACAGTCACCAACGGCCTCTATTTTTCTTCCATTAACATCAATCACCATGTTTCCGGCAGTACAACCCATTACTCTGCCTTCAAGTATTGTTTCCGTGCCGACAAAATTTGCGATATATTCATTAGCCGGCTGGTGAAATACCTGCGCGGTGGCACCCTGCTGAATTATTTTTCCCTCGCTCATCACAGCGACATCCTGCGCCAAACGCAGGGTTTCTTCCCTGTCATGCAGCGCCAGCACGGCGGTAATTTTTGTTTTTTGTAGAATATTTTGCAGATCGTCGATTATTGCCTCGCGCGTGGGCGGGTCGAGTGAATTAAAAGCTTCGTCCAAAAGTATAATTTTTGGTTTAATGGCAAAGGCACGCGCCAGGGAAACGCGCTTGGACTCACCCCCGGAAAGAGTCTTGGCGGCGCGTTTGGACAGATGTTCAATACCGAAATATGCCAGTGCCTCGTCAACGCTTTTTTTTATCTCCGCACTGCTCAGATTGCGGAACTTAAGCCCCACGGCAATATTTTTTTCCACGGACATATTCAACAGAAGCGGCTCCTGAAATACCACTGCCGCGTTTTGCCGTAGCATGGCAAAGGTCGAA
This sequence comes from Syntrophaceae bacterium, assembly GCA_041310245.1. GTDB lineage: Bacteria > Desulfobacterota > Syntrophia > Syntrophales > Smithellaceae > UBA4810. Next base: position 2,693 of record JBFYYA010000240.1, read on the forward strand.
GAACTGCTAATCTGCTGTGACTGAAAATAAAGATTTCCGCTCGCAATCGGTAAGAGCCCGGCCATTGTCAGCAAAAGCGTGGATTTCCCCGCACCGTTTGGTCCGATAAGCGCCAGCGACCGGCCTGGTGATACCTGAAGGCGGTCAATTTCAAGAACCGTGACCTTGCCGCGCTTCACCACTAAATTTTCCACGGATAAAATAGTTTTTTGCGTCATCTCGATTGCTGCCTTTGCTGAATCTGCGTGAGCAAAAAGTTAATGGTGAAAGCCAATAGCAACAAAATAACGCCCAAAGCAATGGCCAGATCAAAATTACCTTTGCCCGTTTCCATGACGGTGGCGGTAGTCAATACACGCGAGTATCCTTTAATATTTCCACCAACCATAATGGAGGCACCGATTTCTGAAATGACGCCGCCAAAACCAGCCATTACCGCAGCCAAAAGCGGCAGACGAGATTCTTTTACCAAAACCCAAACCATCTGCAGACGGCTCGCACCCAAAGACAAAATTTGCAATCTCAAATTCGGGGGCAGATTTTGAATAGCCGCAAGTGATATGCCCATGACAATCGGCGTGGCAATAATCGACTGCGCGATGATCATAGCTGCAGGAGTATAGAGAATTTCCAGAAATCCAAAAGGCCCGCTGCGCCAAATCATCATCGTCACAAAAAGACCGACAACCACGGGTGGCAATCCCATGCCGGTGTTGATGATGCTGATAACCAGACGTTTGCCGAAAAAATCATTGAGCGCTACGGCAACGCCTATAGAGACACCGATAAACAGACTGATAAACGTGGCTGTCCCTGATATCTTCAGAGACAGCCATGTAATGCCCATTACTTCTGGATCAAAGCTGACTAATAAATGAAAAGCCTTGATGATTCCCTGTAAAATTAATTCCAATTAACACCTCTAAGCTTATTTTCCCAGATCTTCCACTTTTTTACCCGCGTCAGGGAAAAACAAAGGAGAACCAAATTTATCCACGCCGAAGGTTTCAATAATTTTTTGGGTTTCCTTTGACACAAAAAAATCAGCAAATGCTTTCGCGCCCGCGGCATTCACCTTCGGCCATTTGGCGCTGTTTATTTCCATCACGTGATAAATGTTGAGTAGGCTAGCATCGCCTTCGACCAGAATATCCAGAGGGATGTTTTTTTTCAAGGCTAGGTATGTGCCGCGGTCAGCCAACGTGTATCCTTTTTTCTCCGCCGCTACGTTAAGTGTCTGCCCCATGCCCAGTCCGGTTTCCTGATACCATTTCTGGCCAGCAGGAGTAATTTCCGCCTGTTTCCAGAGTGCCTTTTCTTTAGCGTGTGTTCCGGAATTATCGCCGCGCGATACAAACAATGCTTCTGCCGCGGCAATTCTCTTGAGCGCTTCCGCAGCAGCTTTAACACTCTTGATCTTCGCCGGATCATCAGCGGGGCCGATAATGATGAAATCATTATGCATAATAAGCCGGCGGTTAACGCCATATCCTTCCTCAACAAATTTCTTCTCGGCATCCGGTGAATGCACCAGCATTACATCAGCCTCGCCTTTCTGCCCCATTGCCATGGCCTGGCCGGAACCAACGGCAATTGTTTTCACAAAATAACCGGTCTTTTTTTCAAAGATCGGGATCAGGACATCGAGAAGCCCGCTGTCCTGTGTGCTGGTTGTTGTGGCCAGAATGATATTTTTTTGTTCAGGTTTTTTACCCGCGGCATCAGCACTTGGCGCGCAAAATGCCAACAAAACAGCGACCGTAAACAATACAGTTAATTTACTTCTTCTAAGATTTTTCATACCAATCCTCCTTTTTTATATGGTTGTATTTATTGTGATTTTTGCGTTTTTTGCCATTCAACGGAATTGGGAAAGAAAAGAGGCGAACCGTATTTATCTTTTCCAAAATCCCGGATAATAAGCTGGCCCTTTTCCAGAGCGGTGATCCATTGGACAAACTTCATCGTATCCTGATAATTTACTTTAGGGAATTTTTCCGGATTAACCGGGATGAGAGAAATAAAATTCAGAAGCGCCTCGTCACCTTCTACCAAAATTACGAGCTTTATCTGATCTTTCAGTGAGAGATATGTAGCCCGATCTATCATTGTATAAGCGGCCTCCTGATCAACATATTTTAATGTTGCCGCGTTACCTTCAGAACCTTTTTCATAAACAACATACCATTTACCCTTTGGTTGGATACCGGCTTTTTCCCACAGCACCATTTCCGCAACGTGCGTGCCCGACTTATCGCCACGGCTGATAAACTTAACTTTTTTATCCATGATTTTTTTCAAAGCTGTATTCACCGATTTTTCAACCTTTATTGCCGCGGGGTCATTCGCTGGACCGACAATCACAAAATCATTATACATCAGCGGAATTCTTTCGGTGCCAAATCCGTCGGCAATAAATTTTTCTTCCAGAGATTCAGCGTGCGCCATGACCAGGTCAATCTGACCCTTTTCGGCCATTTTTAACGCCGCGCCGGTTCCCGCGCCGACATGCCTTACCCTTATCCCTGTTTCCTTTTCAAAAGCATCTTCCAGCGTAGCCACAATTCCGGAATCTATCGGGCCGATTGTTGAGGACAAAAAAATAAATTTTGATCCTCCCGCCGCAAACGCAGAAAACGGAATAATTAAAATAATTAAAAATATTAAATTCAAAATATATTTCTTCATTTATAACTCCTTTTGCCCTTAATATTCATTTAACTAAATTCTAATGACTGGTATAAAGAATTTTCCCGGAATCTTTAAAATCGTAGCCGCCGATTTTTTCCACACGGTTTCTGAATTCATCAGATTTTATTGTTTCAATAAAGGCTTGTACCCCAGGCTGAAAATATGTTGACTGGTCCAAAATCATATCAAAACATTCGAATGTTACTGGCAAAAAAGAAAGTCCCAAAAGTCTGCTTATCGCTGCCGAGGCTATCCCCACATCTGCCTCGCCGGATGTAATTGCCAAACCAACTTCAAGATGAGTTTGAACTTCGTTTTGGTAACCTTTAATCTGAGTGGAATCAATACCCTCTTTATTTAAATGATAATCCAGAAATATTCTTATTCCCGATCCCGCCTGCCGATTTATTAACCTTAAATTTTTATTTATCAAGCTTTCAAAGCCTTTAACATTACCTGCTTTATCTTTGGGGAAAAGAAATCCTATTTCACGCCAGAAAAGATTGACTACTACCGGATTAACGTCAGGCAGATATTTCCCCAGATAGGGAATATTATATTTGCCGCTTTCCGCATCAAACAAATGAGCCAACGTAATATCAGTCATGCCGGAATTAAGCGCTTTAAGCCCCTCCATACTTCCGGTATTTGCCGAAAAAATGTAAAATTCCGGGTGAGATTTTCTTGTTGCTGTCAAAAGCATGTCCAAGACAGGGTCATTACTGCCTGCGGCCAAAACGGCACCGCTGATTTGTGAGCTTTTTCTACGCGCCTGATTCAATCCCTTTTTGGTATCAATTTCAATCCATTCATCAATATGTTTTTTAGGGAATATCCATTTGCCTGTTACTTTAGTGCAGGGAATACGCCCGCTCTTAATCAGCAGATAGACCTGCTTTTCATGAATATCCAGATACTTGGCAACTTCTTTAGTGCTCATTAATTCACCGGACATAACCCCTCCTAAAGAACATTATTTCATTAAAGTGTTAATGCTTTGGCGCATTCGGTTCAGCGCCGTGCCTTCTTTCCACGTAATCTTTTCCGTGTGTCAACCCCTCTTTACGCGCCTGTCCAACTTTCAAAAATTTCCCCACTAACAGCATATGAGCCTCTTCCGGCAGTTCTTTATAATTTATTTCCTTTAAAAAGTTTCCCACGGTGCTGTATATAACATTTTGTTTTCCCCTATCACCCGCGTAGTTGACAACAGCGACAGGCGTATCATGAGGATAATGCCGTTTAAGCTGCTCAAAAAGCTGCGGATAATCAAGATGCATTGTGTAAAATATCATTGATGTTTGGGTAGCCATCAGCTTCTCGTTTGTATCGGCGCGACCGGGCCAATCCGCCATAGTCAGAATCACGGAACTGGTATCCCAGCCGTAAGGAGGGCTCATCTTAACCGCCGCACTAGCCGCCTGAAAAGCGCCGACTCCGGGAATTATTTCTGATGGAATGCTCTTGGGCAGCATTTCCAGATAGAATGTTATTCCATACATCATCGGATCTCCCCACTGAAGGGCGGCCACATTTTTACCTTTCTCTACTGCTTTCTTTATTTTACCTATCATTTTCTGGCGAAACTTGGACATCTGAACGGCTTTTTCCCTCAACTCTTTGTTTTTCAACTTCTGCGTATCAAGACCATAAAATATCTGGCTGCTATGCCCCATAAACCAGACTTCCTTATTGCCGATCAGTTCTTTCCACGCTTCTTTATCTCCTTGTTCCTCAAGAATAATAATATCCGCTTGCTTTACGCATTCGACAGCGCGAATTGTTATCAGATCGGGCGTAGTGCCCATCCCGACTATTGAAAATTTACCGGAAGCGGCGAATATCTCTCCCGGCAGTAGCAAGATAGCAATAAATATAACACAAACTTTTAAATAACTTTCAAATCTATTCAACATGGTTCTTTCCCTTTCTGTAA
>JBFYYA010000241.1:0-3451 GCA_041310245.1 Syntrophaceae bacterium
GCCAGAATTTCGGCGAAGCTTCTCACAATCTGCCCGTGGCCTTCATTAATGTAGATGCCGATCTGGGCAATCAGCTTATAAGCAACCGCAAACTGCGCCAGCGCGTAGCCCGCGATTGTGAACTGACTTACGCTCACGAGTCCCACACCGAATTGCGAAAGAGTAAAAACGCCACAGGCAAACTGCCCGATGGCGATAATTCCCTTGGCCGGCACAGGCACGCGGTTGGGTTTGTATTTAAAAGAAATGTGTAAAAGCGGGAGGCCCGCGATAGTCGCTTTAGATTTGTATTCAAACCCCCAACCGTCCCAATTTTCTTTGGCGGGATAAGGCGCGCCGCAATGCGGGCAAACCATGGCCTGGTCGGATATTTCACGTTGGCATTCACGGCAGTTTTTCATTTCGTGCATCTCTTCCAAACGATACTCAACATCGCAATCCAGCGCCCTGAGCGCAGATCACAAAATTTTTATAAAATTATCTTCTTAAACCGCGCTTTTCTACTTAGTTACCACCCAAAGAGCGTGGACAATGCCCGGTATCCAGAAGAAGAGGCACAGGACAATGTTGATAACAAAATCCCGCTTGGCGCCTTTAATCAGATAAACCGCCAGCGGTGGTAAAATAACTGCCAGGATAAATAAAAGAACTTTATTGACTTTTTTGCTTTTGCCTGCCGATTTCTTCACACTTTTCTTAGCGGGTTTCTTAGCCTTCTTTTTTGTAGCCATTTTGTTACCCTCCGTGCGTTTGATGAAGTGGCATTAATTATAACATTTCAAAATACTTTATAAAAATGATTTTTTAATAAATAATTCTTTGATTAATAGCGTTTTTAATCCAGCCGTTTCTTGAATCGCGAGATCGCGCCGAGAAAAACAATGCCTCCCAAAACAGCCAATCCCACAAACTGTGGCCAAAGCACGTCCAGCGCAACACCTTTGAGAAAAATCCCGCGGACAATCACCAGAAAGTAGCGCAAAGGATTGGCGAGCGTCAGCCACTGGACAACCTCCGGCATATTGGCAATGGGGAAAACAAAGCCGCTCAACATAAAAAACGGCATGATAACGAAGAATGTGGACATCATCGCCTGCTGCTGTGTGGAGGAAATTGTGGAAATAAACAGCCCCATCCCCAGAGTGCTCAGCAAAAAAAGGCAGGCCGCGAAAAGCAATAAAACAACGCTTCCCACAAGCGGAATTTCAAACCAAAAAATGGCTACAATAATTACCCCGACCATTTGCCCCAGCGAAATGACAATATAGGGAATGGTCTTGCCAATAATAAATTCAGAAGATTTGATCGGCGTCACAATCAACTGCTCCATTGTGCCCGCTTCTTTTTCACGGATGACGGCAATGGAAGTCAAAAGCAGCGAAAGCAGCATAATTAAAAAAGCGACAATGCCCGGGACAAAGAAGTACTGGCTGTCCAGATTTGGATTGTACCAGGTGCGCACACGCGCGTCCACACGGCCGTAATTCATTTGCATCGAGTATAACTCGCGGATCTTGTCGCGGTTGAATTTATCAATCACGCTCATCGTGTAAGACATGCGCAAGGATGCCATATTGCTCATGGAACCATCAGCGATAATCTGTACCGCCGCGGTCTGACCTTTGCGGATAACGCCGGCGAAGTCCGGGCTGATTTTAACGGCCATATCAATTTTACCCCGCAGAAGAAGATCTTCCATTTGTCTTTCATCCTGGAGATAATGAGTGATATTAAATATTTGACTCCCCGTGAAAGCATCGGCGAAGCTGCGGCTCTCATAAGTGCGTGAATAGTCAAGAAACGCGACATTAATATTGCGGATATCGTAATTAACCACGTAGCCGAAAATGAGCATCTGAATTAAAGGAGAAACAAAAAGAACCACCCAGTTTCGCTTGTCACGAAACAGCTGAATAAACTCTTTGCGCACCAGTTCTTTTATGCGAAGCCAGCTCATAGACCTTCCTTTTTCAAAAGTACATAATTAATGCCGGTAATGCCTACCGCGATAAAAGCCAGAATCGCCATGTTCGGCCACAGATAAGCCAAGCCTGTGTCGCGCAGATAAATGCCGCCTAAAATATCGATGTAATAACGCGCCGGAACGAGATAGGTAATCATCTGCAAAACTTTCGGCATGTTGACAATCGGGAACACAAAATTGGAAAGCAAAACCGAAGGCAGATAGGTTATTAAAATAGCCACCTGATTGGCGACAAGCTGAGATTTTGTCGCGGTGGAAATAAGCAGTCCCAGCGCCAACGCCACGCACAAATAAAGCGACGTGGCTATCATCATCAGCAGGAAATTTCCTTTCATCACCACACCAAAAAGAATTTGCCCCAAAAGCATCGCCACCAAAACATCCGCAAACCCGATGAAAAAATAAGGAATCGCTTTCCCCAGGAGCAGTTCGCCCGCTTTTACCGGCAGCGATTTGAGCGTTTCCATCGTGCCGTTTTCGTATTCACGCGCAATGATGAGCGAGGTCAAAAGCGCGCCGACAATCATGATAATAATGGCGATAATTCCGGGAATGATAAAGTTGCGGCTTTCCAGATCTTCATTAAACCAGACGCGGATGCGGCCGTCCACCGGCGGACGAATGGCCTCCATTCCCTGGCGATTGAGAAAATCCAAAAGCAATTTTTGATTATACTGTTCGGTAAACGCCGTAAGATAACCGCGGATGATGCCGGCAAAATTCGGATCGCTGCCTTCAATCAATATTTGCAGCTGCGCTTCCCGGTCTGCCTGCAAATTTTTCATAAAACCGGGGCCAATTATAATAACCACTTTGGCGGCATCGCGATCAAGATAACCTATCGCGTCCTTTTCGCGGGTAAGATGTCCCGCAATATGAAAATAAGGCGAGGCATCTAACCTGCGCACAAAATCGCGGCTCATCGCGGATTTATCATAATCAACTACCGCCGTTTCGACCTTATCCACATCGAGGCTGAGCGCGTAACCGAAAAGAATTATCAAAATCAGCGGAATGGCAAAAGCAAGATAGAGGCTGCGGTAATCTCTGATAAGATGATAAACTTCTTTACGAATGATGGCCTTTAATCGCGTCGGGTTCATTTATCCCTCCTGGACATCAACGCGATAAAGGCGTCGTTCAGATCGGCTTTGGGCCTGCGTGGACAGGCGGTGGAAATAATTTCTTTCGGCGTGCCGGAAGCGACAATTACGCCCCCGTTAATCATGACGATACGTCGGCAAAACTGCGCTTCGTCCATGTAATGCGTAGTAACAAAAACTGTAAAGCCCTCATTGGCGATTTGCGCGATAAAATTCCAGAAGTGTCGGCGGGTGACCGGATCTACGCCGGAAGTCGGCTCATCCAGAAATAAAACGTCGGGCTTATGCAGAAGCGAACAGCCCAGAGCTAATCTTTGCCGCCAGCCGGGCGGCAGTTCTTTGGTCAGCCGGTCACGGGCGTCTT
>JBFYYA010000242.1:0-5325 GCA_041310245.1 Syntrophaceae bacterium
CTCTATTTGAAAAGTCTTGAAGTGCTTGGTCTCAAGCTTGAAGAGCACGATATCCGTTTTGTAGAAGATGACTGGGAATCTCCCACGCTCGGTGCATGGGGGCTGGGCTGGGAAGTCTGGCTCGACGGAATGGAAATTACTCAATTTACCTACTTTCAGCAGGTAGGAGGATTTGATCTCAATCCCGTTTGCGCGGAACTGACTTACGGCATCGAACGCATCGCCATGTACATTCAGGGCATCAACAATGTTTACGACATGCAGTGGAACAACAAAATAAAATACTGCGATGTGCACCATAAAGGAGAAGTTGAATTTTCCACCTATAATTTTGAAATAGCCGACATTCCCATGCTGCGTAATCTTTTTGATATGTATGAAAAAGAAGCCCTGAAAATCGCCGAAAAGAAGCTGGCGCTTCCCGCTTACGATTATTGCTTGAAATGCTCACATGTCTTTAATTTACTAAACGCCCGCGGTGCAATCAGCGTCGCCGAAAGAACAAGCTACATCGGCAGGGTGCGCAACCTCGCGCGCGTCAGCGCGGAGCTTTACATCAAACAGCGCGAAGAAATGAATTATCCTCTTTTAAAGAAAAATTAGAATCTGGAGATAAAATGAACAACGAACTGCTTTTCGAGATTGGCACTGAAGAAATTCCCGCCGGTTTTTTATCGAAAGCCATCACGGACATGAAAGAAATTATCGAAAAAATAATGGCAGAAAAAAAAATCACCTGCCGGGGAATAACATGCCTGGCCACACCTAGAAGGCTGGTTGTGCATATCGCCGATCTTTCAAAAAAACAGGAAGATCAGACTATTGAAAAAATCGGGCCGGCAAAAAAAGCGGCGTATGATGAAAGCGGCAAACCAACCAAAGCGGCGCTGGGTTTTGCCCGAGGTTTGGGAATTGATGTATCTGAACTCGAAATTATCAAAACGGAAAAAGGAGAATACATCGGCGCCCGCAAAACTGTTGCCGGAAGCCCTACGGCGCAACTTTTGCCGGAGATATTATCCGGCTTTATCAGCGCCCTTCCCTTCAGAAAATCCATGCGCTGGTGCAATTTTGATTTGCGCTTCGCGCGACCGATACACTGGATTCTGGCCATATACGACGGCGCTGTTATTCCTATTCAGATTGAAAATATTTCCAGCGGCAACAAATCGCGAGGCCATCGTTTTATGAGCCCGGCGTCTTTTGTGGTTTCAGACTTGAATGACTATTTAGCCAAAACAAAGAAGAACCACGTTATCGCCGACCCCGAAGAGAGAAAAAAAATAATTTTATCCGAAGCGCAAAAAGCGGCTGCTCAGGCTGGAGGAAAGCTTTATTGCACTGATGAGCTTCTGGAAACAGTAACTTTTCTCGTTGAATTCCCGGTAATAATCCGCGGTAATTTTGATGAAAAGTTCCTCAAAATTCCCAAAGAAGTAATTATAACCACAATGATTTCCCACCAGAAGTATTTTCCCGTTGTAAACGAACAGGGAGAACTTCTTCCCTGCTTCATCGCCGTCAGCAACACCAAGCCGCGCGATGAGAGTATTGTCGCCCGCGGCAATGAACGCGTATTGCGGGCAAGGCTTGCCGACGCGCAATTTTTCTTTGAAGAAGATAAAAAAATCTCTTTGGAGAACCGCGTTGATTCTTTAAAAAAAGTGGTTTTTCATACTATGCTGGGAACATCTTATGAAAAAGTCATGCGTTTCCGCAAACTGGCCATTAAAATATCGCAAAAGATTAATCCCGTCGTAAAAGACAATGTCGACCGCGCGGCGCTTCTGGCCAAGGCGGATTTGGAAACGCAAATGGTCGGAGAATTTTCCGAACTGCAGGGCATTATTGGCCGGCAGTACGCTCTTCTTTCCGGGGAAAAACAACCTGTCGCCGACGCGATATACGAACATTATCTCCCCACCGTCGCCGGAGGTGAACTGCCAAAAACCGACGAAGGGGCGATTGTTGGAATCGCTGATAAGATGGACAGTATCGTCGGTTTTTTTGGCGCCGGACTGGTGCCCACCGGAACAGCGGATCCTTACGCTCTCCGGCGTCAGGCTTTGGGCATTATCAACATTATTCTTTCCAGGCGTTACGCGCTGCCCCTTGATTATCTTTTTGAAGAAAGCTTCAGCTTATTTGAGAATACTTTTAAAAAATCATCCGCCGAAATCAAAAAAGAAGTGCTTCAGTTTTTTGCCGGACGCCTTGAAAATTTATTTATCGCTCAGGGCTACCAATATGACACCGTGGACGCGGTTTTAGCCGCGGATTTCAATGATTTGGTCTCTTTTGAGGAAAAAGTAAAGGCGCTGCACGCGTTTAGAAAAAATCCCGATTTTGAACCCATTTCCATTGCCTTTAAGCGAGTGGATAATATTTTAAAGGGCTTTAATAATCCGAATCTGGATGTGAAGCTCTTCACGACAGAAGCGGAAAAAAATCTCTTCGCCAGCTTTGCACAAACCAGAGATAAAGTGGCCGCGGAAATTAATAAAAGCGATTTTTTTAAAGCTCTTACCGAACTAGCGATTTTGCGCCCGTCCGTGGATGCTTTCTTTGACAACGTGATGGTTATGGATAAGGATAAAAAAATTCAATTAAATCGCCTTTCCCTTTTGGCGGAAATATCCGCAATGTTTCATAAAATCGCTGATTTTTCCAAAATCGTTACCGCGGGTTAATTAATCATTATTAAAAAATTGTTCATTGGTAGCTTAAATTAGCTAGATTGACATTAAGATGGCGCCTTGATAGGATTACAGATATTTTAAACTTGCAGGGAAAAAATATTATCACATGAACGGCCATACTAAGGCACAATACACAGCATCGCCTGTTTTAGAAGAAAGACTACGCGTGCGTAAAGCGCTCTTGGATATCACCAACCGCATCCATGCCGCGCAAAACATCAAACAAATACTTGTCGATTTAAAAGACGGCATTCTCAATCTTTTTAACGCGCATTCACTTACAATATATGTTGTTGATCCCGCGCGCAACGAAATTTATTCCATGTTCCTCGCCGGCACGCAACTTAAAGAAATTCGTGTTCCGATAAACAACCAAAGCATCGCCGGATACGTCGCCTCCACCGGAAAAGTCGTAAATATAAGCGACGCCTATAATAAAGATGAGCTAAAAGCGATAGATGACGAATTGAGCTTTGACCAAAGCTGGGATAATAAATCCGGATTCAGAACAAGACAAATTCTGGCCGCCCCAGTTTGGTATAACAATCAGCTCATGGGCGTTATTCAGATTCTGAATAAAAAAGCCGTGGAAGGATTTTTTTCTGAAGAAGAAACAGGCCTGGCGCTGGAAATAGCTGAAGTCCTCGGAGTAGCTCTTTACAACCAGCAGCGCTTCGAACGTCGCCGCAAAACTAGATTCGATTATTTAATACAACATGATCTTATTAAGGAAGAAGAGTTGGAATCCGCCTGGGAAGATGCGCGGGTGCAAAAAGAACTTTTGGAAAACTGCTTGATGCGCAAATACAAAATATCCAAAGAAGATATCGGACGATCTCTTGAAGATTATTATCACTGCTCCTTTGTTCAATACAGTGACAAAGCCGTAATCCCGGGCGATTTGATAAAAAATTTAAAAAGAGATTTCTTAAGGCGCGAACTCTGGGTGCCACTGGGAAAAATTGACGGAAAAATTCGCGTGGTCGTTGACGACCCCAACAATATATTAAAAAAAGACGCTATTGAAAATTTACTGAAAACCAAAAACGTAATTTACGATGTCGCTTTGGCTGAAGACATCATTAAGTTTATTAATCTTTTTTATCTTACATCCGATACCGAACACTCTTTCACGGACATACTGGGACGCCTGGATGATGACGAACTATCTCTGGAAGATGACCTGACTGACGAACTGGTAACGGAATCAGACAGTGTTATTATGCAGTTGGTGAATAAAATAATTAACGACGCTTACAGCCGCGGCGCTTCTGATATACATATTGAACCGAATATCGGTAGAAAGAACGTGGAAATACGCTTTCGCGTTGACGGCGATTGCGCCTTGTATCAGACAGTTCCGTTCAGTTACCGGGCGGCAATGATATCGCGGATCAAAATCATGTCTAATTTGGATATTACCGTAAAAAGACTGCCGCAGGACGGGAAAATCAAATACCGCAGGCCGACGGGCGAGGAGATTGAGCTGCGCGTTGCATCCATTCCGACACAGGGAGGGGTGGAAGATGTGGTTTTGCGCATCCTGGCTAAAGGAGAAACAAAACCCCTTGAAGACATGGCTCTATCAACTCGTAACTTCAAAGAAATAACTGATATAATTTCTAAACCTTATGGCATGATACTATGCGTGGGACCTACCGGTTCCGGTAAAACTACCACCCTGCACGCCACCTTAAACCATATCAACAGACCGGACAGAAAAATTTGGACCGCGGAAGACCCGGTAGAAATAACTCAGTACGGCCTGCGTCAGGTTCAGGTACAACCAAAAATCGGTTTTGATTTCGCCGCGGCAATGCGTTCGTTTTTGCGCGCCGATCCCGACATAATCATGGTCGGCGAAATGCGCGATTTTGAAACCGCCAAAATCGGAGTGGAGGCGTCCCTTACAGGCCATCTTGTTTTAAGCACGCTGCATACAAACAGCGCGCCGGAAACGATTGTGCGCTTGCTGGACATGGGAATAGACCCGCTCAATTTCGCTGACGCCCTGCTCGGGATTTTAGCTCAGCGCCTAGTGCGCACTTTATGCGGCAAATGTAAAGAATCTTATCGTCCTTCAAAAGAAGATTTTAAAGAAATTGTTGAAGCTTATGGGCCTAATGAATTCGACAAATTAAACATTCGCTACAATAGTGACCTTAAATTCTATCGCCCTAAAGGGTGTGATGAATGCGGGCCTACTGGCTACAAAGGCAGAATGGGAATTCATGAACTTCTCATCGCGACAGATGAAATAAAGCGCATGATACAAAAACATGAAACTGTCGAAGCATTACGCAATAAATCCATGGAACAAGGAATGACCACTCTTTTACAAGACGGCATTTTAAAAACGTTTCAAGGATATACCGATTTTCTACAAGTCCGCAGGGTCTGCATTAAATAAATTTCTCCGTCTAATTTCTGACTTCACATAGATTTTCTCATATTTATCATTCGACACTTTTGCACATTTCATTCAATTCTTTGAACATTTCATTTAGGGACAAGTGGTAAAATGGGTGGTTTTTGTGACGGCCTGGTGTTGTCTTTTACCTATATTATACGTATTTTCAGTTACTTACACTGTTTTATTAATATTTTCATCATTTTGGCACGATCT
>JBFYYA010000243.1:0-2991 GCA_041310245.1 Syntrophaceae bacterium
GGATCGACTCTTTTTTCAAAAGATTCGATAACATTATTTTTACCCTGGCGGACGACCACCACACCTTTAATTTCTTTTTCAGGCAGGCAGGGTATATTAACGTTAATGGCGCTGCCGCGCAGGGCCGGGTTCTTTAAAATTAACCTGGCCATTTTACGGGCGAACTTTGCCGCGTAGGAAAAATCCGCTTCTTTGTGCGTGTCTAAAGAAATAGCCAGGGAAGGAATGCCGATAATCGCCGCTTCGGTTGCCGCGGAAACAGTACCGGAATAGATAACATTGATGCCCGCGTTCGAGCCACGGTTGATTCCGGAAACAACCAGCTCCACCGGTTTCTGCGCCAGTTCTTTAACTCCTATTTTTACACAATCCGCCGGTGTGCCATAGACGGCATATCCTAAAAAATTATTGTTCTTTGTCGCCCGCCGCACCATCAACGGACGAAAAATTGTTATCGCGTGCCCGACCGCGCTTTGCTCAATTTCCGGCGCAACAATCAGACATTCCGCGTCACGGGAAAGTTCTTCATAAAGAGAGCTCAAACCCTTAGCGTAAATCCCGTCATCATTAGTCAACAAAAACATCGTCAATATATCCTTTTGCCTTCAGCCTTTAGTCTTTCCTATCTTACCTGTTCGAGTTTTCCGTTTTGTACCCTCAGGATAAAAGGTGTTTTTTGAGAAACCCGTTCATAGCCAAAAGAGGTAGTTCCCGTCACGCCAGGGTAATTTTCCATCCCTGTTAAAGATGCCACCAACTGTTGGCGCGTCCGAATATCTTGCTTTTCTATGATATTAAAAATAATTGCTGCTGTATCATAAGCGAGAGCTTCGATATTTTCCGGATCGCGGCCAAATGCCGTGTAATAAATATCAGTAAAATCATTTGTTTCCCGGTAAAAAGTATGGGGAAAAAAGCTGTCGGCGAAAACCGCGCCTTCCAAATATTCCGCCCCTCTCGTTAACAAATAAGGAGAATTCCATAAGCTTGTTCCCAACAGGTTAATTTCTCGGACATCATAAAAAGCAAGCTGAGCTGAAATCATCTGAACGCGGCGGTAGGAATCCGGTATAAAAAGAGCTTCAAAATCAATAAATATTTTTTTCTTAGGCTGTGTTTTTTTCACCGCTTTTGCTCTTGCCATAGCAACTTGATTTCCGGTTAATCTGTTTATTTCGTTCGTAAAGTCAGTTTTATTTTTGGCGTAAGGAATCGCCTTCTCCAGCCTGCCTCCGACGCGCGCTACTTCTTCACGAAATATTTTCATCATTTCCTCGCCATAATCATCATCAGGATACAGAGCTGAAAATATAGCGCTATTCATATTCATCAGGGCGTAACTTACCACTGCTCTTACTTGCTGAGTGGGCGTTAAAAAATGCTGAAAAACATATTCGCTTGCCAAAGTAACACCTTCACGGGAAGTAATTAAGATCAGCGGCACCTGCAATCTTTCCGCTTCACGGGCGGCATCAAGCGCTTCCGCCGTGCCGGAAACAGCGATAATCGCTATGACATTATCGGTATTTGCCAGATGTTCAATGGCCGCTTTCGTATCATCAGGCAATCCACGAGAATCCCGCGCGATCACCTTCCACAATGACTTATTTCTTTCATCAAATATTCCCGCCGACAATAAAATAGCGTCCAGAGCTTTTCCTCCCAATTCCGCGTAAGACCCGGATAAAGGCAACACACATCCTATCGCATAGCGGTCGACTTTAGGCGCGAAAAAAGGGCGCTCTGCTTCCGGCGGCCTTGCCACCTCTTCTGAAGGAACGGCGTCTGGCTCTTTGACAACAACTGCCGGTTTGGCGCAGGACGCAATAAAAATCAGCAATAGTAAAATTGCTGCCTTGGCAAAGATTCTATAATGTTTCATTTTGCATCCTTAACAATAGTAATAATATAATCACGCGCTTCACGAGCCAGCTCCTGGCTTTCCACCAACAATGATATCTCATTATTATATTTAAGAGCGGATTGCGTCCAGTTATGGCTGCCCAGAATAACCAGGCGCTGATCGATGACAATAAGTTTTGTATGCGTTGTTTTTTTTGGTGAATCTAAATAAACAACAACTCCCTGCTCTTCCAGCAGTTTTTTTGTTTTTCGGTTTTGCGCGCTCAGTTCATCGCTTGTTTTCCCCGTGATTTCAAGAACAACCTTGACATCTACGCCTCTTTTTACCGCGCGCCCCAGATGCGCCAGAATCCGGTCGGGATAACTTCTTTTATGCACACCGGCACGAAAAGAAAAAATAGATATGAATATTTCGTCACGGGCTTCATCAATCGCCTTGAGCAGCGCGGGCAAAAAATCATTATTTTTAAGCACGACCACCGGGCAACCAGATCCCTGGTTAACCGAACCGACAATAGCACTTTTACCGCCCGCGCCGGCACTTAGCAAAAAAATAACAAGCAACAAGAATACGATATGCGCGGCTATTAATTTTTTTCCGGTAATAAACATTTTTATAAACTGCTCACAATTTTCGTTGCATTGTATATTATTTTTATACGGCAGTCGACACAAAAAAGCCCGAAACAAAACAAGATGTTCCGGGCTTTTGAACAAAGATCTTTTATTTCACTTCTTCAAAATCAGCGTCTACAACGTCATCATCTTTTTTGCCGGAAGCCTGTCCGGAATCGCCGCCTTGCTGCTGCGCGCCTTCGCCTCCTGCCGGACCACCCGGGCCTCCTGCTTCTGACGTTTTCGCGTACATAGCTTCCGCGAGTTTGTGGGAAGCGCTCATTAATTCGTCCTGCGCTTTTTTGATGGCCTGGGCATCGTCTCCTTCCATGGCTTTCTTTGTCTTAGCCATCGCCTCTTCTATCTTGGTTTTTTCTGTCGCGTCCACCTTATCGCCGAATTCTTTGATATTCTTTTCAACGCTGTAAATCATGGAATCCGCCTGGTTTCTTGCTTCTATTAACTCCTTGCGGCGTTTGTCTTCTTCGGCGTGCTGCTCCGCGTCACGCACCA
>JBFYYA010000244.1:0-7324 GCA_041310245.1 Syntrophaceae bacterium
CTGATGAAATATACGAACAAGATATATGTTCCGCCCGTACATTCGGTTTTTTAAAAGAGGTGGAATATTTACAGGCCAGGGGATTGGGACTGGGAGGTTCGCTGGAAAACGCGATAGTTCTCGATGATGAAAAAATTATTAACAAAGAAGGACTGCGTTCACCTGATGAATTTGTAAAACATAAAATTCTGGATGCTATTGGTGATTTGTTTTTACTGGGGATGCCTATTATCGGTCATTTTGTGGCTTACAAATCCGGACATCGTTTGAACAATCTATTGCTCAAAGAATTAATGAGTAACAAAGATTGTTGGGAAATTATTAATTTTCCTGATGCCGAGCATCATTTTCAGAAAGTTAATTCTTATAGATTGCCCACATTTAAAATCCTTGATTCCGTGCGTATCTGATTTAAAATAATCTTGATTTTTATCATTATGTTACCTAGTATAAACAATTGAATTTATGCTGACGGGGTGGTGTTTCCTGGCTAAATGATTTATGTTATCTATGCCATATAATTAGCCAGGGCAAAGCTTGAAAACAACTTGATTCGCAGCGGCAAAATTAAAATATCTTGGTGAAACAAATTATGTCTAAAAGAAAAAAAATGTTTGGCGCAATAATTTTAGTTTTGGTTGTTTTTGCCAGTCTATCATGTAAGGCAAAAATAGATGAGCCAAAAATTATGGATCTCATCATTACTAATAACGAACAAAATGTTCTTTTATACGCCCGTTTAGTTCAGGGGTTCAAAGCCGATATGGAATCAGCGATAATGGCAGGTGTGCCTAAAGAATTTGTTCTTCATGTTAAGGTATATGAAGAAAGAGCGCGCATGTGGGATAAGAAAATAAGAAGCAGGAAGATTAAGCGCACAATTCAATATGATAATCTTAAGGAAATATTTAGCGTTACTACAAATGGCAATCCGGAACCGGTTGTTTTTTCGGACCTACAGGAAGCTCAGAAAGCCATGGAGGATTTTGACGGAATAATCATTACGCCGATAACAGCTCTGGAAACAAACAAGAATTATTATCTTAAGGTGAAAATAGTTATGCAAAAATTCAAAATACCTCTTATTTTTGAGCGTATGTTATTCTTCGTGTCATATTTGGACTACGCGACAGATTGGTATAAACAAAAATTTATTTTAAAACAGGCATCCTGAGAAATTATCAGGCGAATGAATGAAAAAAACCAGCAAAAAAAAATATCTTGACGAAAAAGAAATAAAGAAAAGGCGTCGTGAACGGGTGATTATAGTGGCCGTCGGCGTCTTGGCGATCATTTTTACTGTAATTGCCAGCAATGTATTCACCGATGAGGGCATGCCCGTGTTGGCGAATATTTTTGTCTATGGCCTTTACATGATCTTTATTATTTTAATACTTATTTTATTCTTTTTAATTGTTCGCAACGTAGTTAAGCTGTTTTACGAGCATCGTCGCGGAGTCATCGGATCAAGACTAAGGACGAAACTTGTCGCCGCTTTCGTTGGTTTGTCTCTTGTGCCCACAGTGCTGCTTTTTTTGTTTGCGGTAAATTTTCTCTCCTATGGTCTTGAGTTCTGGTTTAACGTGAAAACAGGGGAGGCGTTAAACAAATCACTTGAAGTAGCTCAGATTTATTACCAGCAGGCAGCAGAGCAGGCGAAATTCAACGCGCGTCAGATCAGCGCTGATATAACCAAAAACAGACTTTATGAACGTGAACGAAACGAATATCTGATTAACTTCATCAAACAGCGCCAAAACAATTCAAATCTGGGAATGGTGGAAACGTATTTTGATTTTCAACTTCAAAATACTGTTTTCCCTGATATTCAAAATCCTGATTTAACTCCGCTTATGCTTGCACCAAAGATGCTTGAAGATATTTATTCGGGTAAGGAAGTATCTACGGTTGATACTACAAAAGATGGCGAAATAATAGTAGGGATAGCGCCTGTTTTTTCTCAGGCGATTCCTTCGGAAGTAATTGGCCGTATTTCTGTAAGTTACAGCGTGCCCAAAGGATTTGTCGATAAATTAAGAAGTATTGCCGATGCTTCGCAGCAATACGGCCAAATAAACATCTTAAAAAATCCTATCAAATTCAGCTATATATTGACCATGTCGATTGTTACCCTCATCATTATCTTTTTGGCGACATGGTTCGGTTTGACGCTCGCCAGCGGTATTACCGGCCCCATTCAAAATTTGGCGAAAGCAACAAACAAAATCACTGAGGGAGATTTGGATATTCAGATCGATGTGGAAGCAGATGATGAAATAGGCCTTTTGGTGAAATCGTTCAATAAGATGACCAGGGATTTAAAAAGAAGCAAAGGCGGACTGATGGAGGCCAACATAAGCCTGGAAGAACGCAGGAAATATATAGAAACAATTTTACGAAATGTTTCCGCGGGTATCATTTCTTTGGATAAAAATGGCAAAATAACAACCATTAATCACGCGGCTGAAAAAATGCTCGATATTAAAACGGAAAATGTTTTGAACGAAAACTTCCGTAATCTTATGATGCCAGAACACCTTGAGCTTGCTGAAGAGTTCTTAAAAGAAATTAAAGACAGCAATGAAGGAATTTTACAAAAGCCGGTAGAGCTTATGCTCAAAAACAGATCTCTCACAGTTTTATTGACGATTACAACAATAAGGGATGAGGAAGACAATGATACCGGTATGGTTGTCATGTTTGAAGATATGACGCAACTTCAAAGGGCGGAACGCGCCGCGGCATGGCGTGAAGTGGCCAGAAGAATGGCTCATGAAATCAAAAATCCGCTTACGCCAGTTCAGCTTTCCGCTCAACGATTACAGAAGAAATACGGTGACAAACTGGGTGAAGAAGGGTCTGTTTTTAAAGAGTGCACTAAGACAATAATTGATCAGGTGGAAGTATTAAAAAATTTAGTAAATGAATTTTCGCGTTACTCAAGAATGCCTGTTACCACACCCAAGCTCAATGATCTGAACCAGGCTGTCGCCAATTCTGTAATGCTTTTTCAAGACGCGCATAGAGATATATCATTTATATTTAACAGATCGGATAATTTGCCCCAATTTGAATTTGACGCCGAACAGATGAATAGAGTTTTGATTAACCTGCTGGATAATGCTGTCGCGGCAATTGATGGTAAAGGTGGTAATGTCGAGATTACTGTGGATTATGACGAGAATTTACGAAAAACCTCAGTAGCCGTTGCCGACGATGGAGCAGGAGTTTCAGCAAGCCACAAAGGGAAAATGTTTGATCCGTATTTTTCTACTAAAAAATCAGGTACGGGTTTGGGGTTGGCAATTGTCAATTCGATAATATCAGATCATCACGGGCAAGTAAGCGTTTCGGATAATTATCCAAAAGGAACAATTGTTTCTTTTCAATTACCAATTGCCGGAGTATAAACAATATTTAAAGGAAATAAAAAAACAGTATTTATTAAATTATGAATGAAGCAATTTTGATAGTTGATGACGAAGAGAGTATATGTCAATCGCTGAAGGCAATTTTAAGCGATGAAGGGCACAATGTTATTGTCGCGACGAGCGGCGAAGAAGCGCTTAAAATAATGGAAGAAGATATGCCGCGATTGATTTTGCTGGATATCTGGCTTCCCGGGATCGATGGATTGGAAACTCTTGAAAAAATAAAAGCTCTGTATCCGAATGTTATAGTGATTATGATGTCGGGGCACGGGACAATTGAAACAGCCGTTAAGGCAACTAAACTTGGCGCTTTTGATTTTATTGAAAAACCTCTTTCGTTGGATAAAGTTATTATTATGGTTAACAACGCTCTCAACATTATCCGGCTGGAAGAAGAAAATGTTCTGCTACGCGAAAAAGTGTCTCATCAATATGAATTAACAGGTATAAGTCCGCAGATAACTGAACTCAAAGAGATGATAAGCATTGTAGCTCCGACAAACGCCTGGATAATTATTATGGGAGAAAATGGCACAGGCAAAGAATTAGTGGCTCGTTCCATACATCATTTAAGCCACCGTTCTCATAAGCCTATTGTCGAGGTTAATTGCGCGGCGATTCCGGAAGAGCTGATTGAAAGTGAATTATTCGGTCATGAAAAAGGGGCTTTTACCGGCGCCACGGAAAAAAAGAGAGGAAAATTTGATCTGGCGCATGAAGGAACAATATTTTTGGATGAAGTTGCTGATATGAGCCTGAAAGCGCAGGCTAAAATATTAAGAATTCTGCAGGAGAAAAAATTTGAAAGAGTCGGCGGAAACAAAGTTATAGATATGGATGTGAGGGTGTTGGCAGCGACCAATAAAGATTTAGAAAAAGAAATGGAAGAAGGCCGTTTTAGGCAGGACTTGTATTATCGCTTACATGTAATTCCTCTGATAGTGCCTCCGCTACGCGAGAGAAAAGAAGATATCAAGCCTCTAGCAGAAAAATTTTTACTGGATGCCGCCGTGAAAGAAGGAGAAAAACAAAAAGTATTAACCGATGAAGCGCTGGTGGTGCTTATGGAACATGATTGGCCCGGTAATGTGAGAGAACTGAAAAATATTATGGAGAGGTTAGTTATTTTAACCCCTTCAGGTGAAATAGCGGCAAAGGACATTCCTTCTTTATCAATAAAAACAGAGTATAAAAATATTACTTCAAAAAATGGAAATATAGCCCTTGATCAAATAAGCGATTCGTTAAAGGATGCAAAACTTGATTTTGAAAAGCAGTTTATTTTGAAAAAACTGGAAGAAAATGAAGGCAACATTACGAAAACTGCTGAAGCAATCGGTTTAGAGAGAAGCAATCTTCATAAAAAACTAAAAAGCATGAAGCTGGGAATAAAAGAATAATTATTCGTAATTTTAAGATTCCTCTGTTTTATCAGCGTATGTTTTAATATCAGCGATAGAAAATTTATTAAGCGGAAGAAATATAATTCCTAAGACAATTATAAAAATAATAGACAGAAAGTGGTAAACCAACGCAAAAGAAAGAGCTTCAGGTTTTGCCACGCCGAAAAGACTCAATCCCAGAATGCAAGCGAAATGCCAGTTTCCAATATACCCAGGAGCGGTAGGAATGGCAATTCCCGCGATCAAAATAATCATTAAAACAATTGAGGCCAACACTGGCAGGTTAAAGCCAAATGCTAAAAACAGCATATATATCGCCAGCACATCAATAAACCAGATAAATGCCGAAAGAAAAAATAAATAAAACAGCATTTTAATATCTGTAATGATTTTGAATCCGTCAATCAAGTGATGAATTATTTTTTCAAGTGTGAGTGTTAATTTGTCGGGGAATTTATTTAAAATTCTGTTAAGGATACTCAATGAGCGTTCCCGCTGCCAGATCAAGGCAACGATGAATGAAATAAATATAAGTGTAATAAGCAGAAAAATAATACCAGACTTAATCATCCATGAAGGTAAATCAAAAAACAAAAGAGCGATTATCATAATAAACAAAACGGCGAGGCTATCCAGCGCTCTTTCGATGATAATTGTTCCAAATGCCGAAGAAAATTTTATAGAACTCCTTTTAGAAATTAAATAGGGGCGAGCAAATTCGCCGAGGCGCGCCGGTATAGCGGCAATAGCGAGAAAACCCACTGAAGTTACGGAAAATAGAGTAAGTTGGTCGATTTTTTGCAGTGGTTTAAGGATAACACCCCAGCGATAGGAGCGTAAAAATTGCATAAACAGTATAATAATTATAAAAGCGGAAACTGGTAACCATTTAATATTTTTTAAACTGTCAATAGTGTCATTTATATTAATCCCGCGTACTGATAAGTAGACGAGGATAATACTAAGTAAAATACCTACAAATATTTTCTTATTCATGAGATGGCAATACTTCGACAGAGTTTATTTCGGTGGATTAATTAGCAGACAGGTTTTGAGCAATTTTATCGTGCAAAAATTGAGATGAAAGCTTATTGCCCAGTAATCCTACGCGAACGGCAACCGTGGTCAAATCTTTTGATTTGTAGGTTATATAAATTTTTACTTTTTCATCCTTGATGAAGGAAGAAATAGTTCCTCGGGCAATTTCTTTGTAAGGGGTTACTTCGGTACCGCGCATATCGGCGACTGTTTTTTCGCAGGCGGCCCATACCTGTTCAAACGGGGCGGCGTAGTCTGTTTTTAGTTCACCGGACACATAATAATATGTTCCAACGCTCGCGCCGACAGCCGCTCCCCCGATGGCCAATGCGGCGCAGCCGGAAAGAATAAAAACGATGAATAAAATTAGAATATAAGAAGCGAGACTCTTTTTCATGCGTGTCCCTCCCATAATTTATTTTTTAAATCATATGTTTATTGTAAATGCAATATTAATTATAAATAATCATCAAGTGGAAGTTGATATTATTAAAGTCGTTAACTTTATTTAAAAGTAATCAGCTTGTAATAAAGCTAATTACTTTTGGAGGCGAGTTTTTCAAATTCTTTTAAAATATCTTCCTGCTTTTTATTCAGATTTGTCGGGGTCTGCACAAAAAATTCCACTATTTGATCGCCGCGCCTGTGCCCGCGTATATGGGGAATTCCTTTTCCCTTGAGCCTGAACGTGTTGCCGGTTTGTGTGCCTTTAGGAATTTTTAATTTTTCGTTATTATCTAATGTCGGCACTTCAATTGTAGCTCCCAGAGCGGCCTGTACAAAGGAAATAGGAATGCGGCAAAATACATCATCGCCTGAACGTGTAAAAAATTCGTGGTCATCTACGTGTAAAAATACGTAAAGATCTCCGCTATGCCCGCCGTGGTCGCCAGGTTCCCCCTCGCCGCGCAGGCGCAGACGAGAGCCTGATTCCACGCCCGCGGGGATATTAATCTGAACATTCTTTTTTACTGTTTCTTTGCCGGTACCGCGGCAGGAACTGCACGGTTTGGTTATGAATTTACCATGGCCGTTGCACTGCGGGCAGGTAGAGCTGATGGTAAAAAATCCGCTCGACTGTATAACTTGTCCGCGCCCCTGACAAGCGCGGCATGTTTCCGGCTCAGTTCCCGGAGAACATCCGCTGCCTTCACACTTGCTGCAAGTCGCCAGTTTCGAGATTTCTATTGTTTTTGATAATCCAAAAGCGGCATCCATAAAAGATATTTTTAAATCATAACGCAAGTCGGAACCGGCGCGGATATAAGACCTGGATCTGCCTCTTGAGTTGCTGAAGCCGAAAATGTCTTCAAAAATGTCGCCGAAGTGAGAAAAAATATCTTCAAAACCGCTAAAGCCCCTGAATCCCGTGTTGCTTAATCCTTCATGGCCGTAATGGTCATAAATTTCTTTTTTTTGCAGATCACTCAGCACCTCATACGCCTCAGCCGC
>JBFYYA010000245.1:0-6486 GCA_041310245.1 Syntrophaceae bacterium
AAAAAAAGCATTGGGTGCTGCTAATACATTAACCGGGGGTTAACATGGGAAATCGGCATACTGAGTTGCTTCTGGCGGCGGTATCGTATTTTTTGGGCGGCTCTTCCCTGCTTTTTTTTGCCGTTTTTCTTTGGGTCGGTAATTTTAATCTGATTAACTTCGGGTGGAGCGAAAGCAAAGCGCTAATGTTTAATGCCGGTCTTTCCCTCGCTTTTTTTCTTCAGCACAGCATCATGGTGCGCCCATTCTTTAAACAACAGCTGTCTAAACTAATCCCTGACACATATCACGGCGCCTTTTATTCTATTTTCTCCGGCACTCTTCTGCTGATGGTTATTGCTTTCTGGCAAAGCACATCTGTTCTTTGGCAGGCACAAGGGTTAATGAACCTTTTTATGCGTATGTTTTTTATTCTGTCCATTTTTGGTTTTTTCTGGACAGTCAAATCTTTGGGTTTTTTCGATCCTTTCGGTATAAATGAAATACGCGAACACATGCGCAAGGCAAAAGCACTCCCGGTAAAATTTACCGTTAAAGGCCCCTATCGCTGGGTGCGCCATCCCGTATATTTTCTTGTATTGATAATGATCTGGTCATGTCCGGATCTGAGCGCGGACAGGTTATTATTCAACATCATGTGGTCTTTATGGATTATAATCGGCGCGATTTTAGAAGAAAATGACTTGATAAGCCAATTCGGCAATACATACAGCGAATATCAAAAATCCGTCCCGATGTTTTTGCCTTATAAAGGAATATTCACCGGCCAAAAAAATCATTAATTTTAAATGAATGAAACTTCCTGTGTCGCCGCGCTCAGGATATAACAACGTTCAATGTTGGAATTAGGGTCAGCGGGAACAATAAAAAAACCGGGACGCTCGGGCTGATACCCGTTGGTGGTGCCGACCATTAATTCTCCGTCTTTGAAAACAATCTTTATCTTGCGGCCCACCGGCGCTTTTCCGGAATCAAATTCTTTTTTATCCTTGTAATCGGGATTGCCCTCATAACCCTTTACAAAAAATATTGCTTTCAAGTTTTGCGTGGACAGCTCCACTGGTTTGCTGCCCTGTGGCGCCTCAGTCGGCATGACATGAAAAATATCCTTGTTGGGGAAAAAATCGCTGGTTACGCCTTTTAATAGCTGGCCGTCCACATAACGAACTACTATTTTATTTTGAATCATTGTTCTTTCCTCCGTCCGCTGGATATTATTACGTGACAATAAAAACGCGTCACTTTATATCTTAAGCCTTGCTCTAATTTCACAAGAAAGCAGGTACCACTCCTGCACCCTGTTTTCGAGGCGGTAGTAGTGAAAAATATATGCGACCGAGAGAATCAGAAGCAGGACAGCCAGAGCAATCGCCGGGATTGAAGTGTTTATAATGGCAAATCCCCAGGAAAGCAACATAAAAAGGCACACAAAAAGCGTGACAATTAGATGAACCAGCCTTTCGTGCTGCATCCATTGAATCTGCTTATCGTGATACGCGAGAAGCTCCCGCAAAGCTTCCCCGTCGAGATTCCTCGCAAGCATTTCTCTTACGTAGCCTTCGTGCTTTTTCATGAAATTAATCATTGGTCTTTTTGTTAAATTACTCCTTCTTGCTTTTCATCGTTTACCAAACTTTGGTAAGAAACATTGGGGTTTTCTTCTTATATTTTAAATAATCCTCTCCGAGCCTCATTTCAAGTTCCGCTTGTATCGTCAGAAACCGTCACATCATAGCAAAATATTTGCCTCATCTTGTTCTTGGTTCCCGGCTGATTCTATTATTGCTAATTATTTACTGCTCCAAGTGCCGCCGCCGCCATATCCTTTCCATGAACCGCTGCCCGACAGTTTTCCTTCCGCAACGGATACTTTGCCAGTCCATTCAGATAAACCGGCTGAACCTTTAGCGTTAATTAGTCCGTCGGCGCTTACTGTTCCAGAAATAGTTCCTTCTTCAAAACCGGAGAACGAACCCGCTACTTTTCCCTCATCCAAAATACTTACGGAAAATATTCCATTTACCGGCACGCCGCTGACTTCACCGCTCCATTCTCCCGAAAAATTTCCTTTATACGCGTTAACATTTCCACTTTCAGCGATGGCAATAGCCGCGTATAATAAAAATAAGATAATGGTTGATATTTTTACAAATTGTTTACACCCGGAAGCGCTTATCGTTCCATTAAATTCACCTTGATTCATATAAGCTCCTTTTAAATAAATTAAGTTTTGCTGATATTATTTACACTACAAATTAATCATAAACAAATAGAAATTATTATATTTTATTATTCTCTGTCACGCGTTTTGCCGGATCCTGACGGTAATATTCTTTAAGAATACGGTAAATTTCCTGCGCATGTTTTTCCATCAAAAGCGGCTGATCAAAAAACTGCTCCGTGGCTACGGCAAAAAACTCCGCCTCGTCTGTGGCTCCGTAATCATCGATAAATGTCCTCCGGCCTTTTTCAAGATCATCATGCAGGCGAAGATATTCGCGCGAAAATACTTTTACCCAATCACTGTATTCCCCGCGGGATTTCAGCGGCGGCGTACCGTCGGCGGCGCCGTCGAGCATATCCAGTTTATGCGCGAATTCATGATAAACAACATTATAGCCGGAACCTGGATAGCGACCGCCGCGCAAAACCGCGTCCCATACTAAGATGAGCGGCCCCTGACGAAAAGCCTGCCCGACAATCGGATAGGTCGGCTCCAGCGGATGAAGGGGTGTTTCAAAAAAACCGGGCCTGCGTTGCGGCAGCACAACCTCCGTTGGATAAATGATTATTGATTCCACATTGCGGTAATAATTATGCGGCATATTAAGGATCAGCAGGCAGGCCTGGGCGGCAATCGTCACGCGTATTTCATCGTTTAATTCCAGCCCGCCCGCGCCTTCCCAATTCTTTTCCGCGATGAATACCTGTATCAGCTTTTGCAGGTGGGCTCGTTCTTTTTCATTAAGCAGCCGATAATGAGCGACATTGCGCCGGATAATTTCTTCCCATGCGGCAGGAAAGGACTGCTGTGCAAGTTTTCTGCGGCGACGCCTTAAGATACAACCAAACATAAGATGCCTTTATCTTGTGATTGGTAAGAATTTAGCATAAAATAAAGAATAGGAACATATTTCCGTTTATGTAGAATTATTTTATTAATTTCAGAAACAAAATATCAAACCGAGGAGGCATTATGAAGAAAAGCGTCGGGAAATCATTTTATTTATGTTTTGCCAGGCTGGCTTTTTTCGCTTTGGTCATCACGATCAATATGCCCGTTGAGGCAGCAGAGCTGGGAGGCGCCACGGAGTTAACACAACAATTTAACGCCGCTATTGCGCAAAAGCTCCCTTTCCACGACCGTCAGGATTTTGAAGATGCCGCCCGTGGTCTAGTTGCGCCGGCACCCGCCGTCATTATCCGCGATTCCGACGGCAGCATCGTCTGGGATATGACTCAATACGCTTTTCTCAAAAACGACAGCCCTCTTGAAACTATAAATCCCAGCCTGCAGAGACAGGCAACACTCAACAACCTGCACGGACTTTTTAAAGTTAATGACCGTATTTATCAGGTACGTGGCTACGACCTCGCCAACATGGGGATCATTATCGGTGACAAAGGATATATTATAATAGATCCTCTTACATCCATTGATACCTCCCGGGCGGCCATGCGCCTTGTATATGACCATCTAGGGAAAAAGCCCATAATTGCTGTCATCTATTCCCATAGCCATGCCGATCACTGGTCTGGAGTAAAGGGAATCATTTCTGAACAAGATGTCAAGACGGGCAAGGTTAAGGTGATTGCCCCGGCGGGCTTTATGAAAGACGCGGTAAGTGAAAATGTTTATGCCGGCAACGCGATGATGCGGCGTGCCCAGTACATGTACGGCGCGCTGTTGCCTAGGGGAGCGCGCGGGCAGGTGGACGCCGGCCTGGGAAAATCTTTGCCTTCGGTTATATCCAGCAGCCTGATACCTCCGACCAACAGCGTGTTGAAGAGCGGACAGGAAATAACCGTTGACGGCGTAAGAATCGTCTTTCAGCTCACGCCGGGCACTGAAGCGCCCGCAAACATGAATTTTCACTTTCCACAACTGCGAACTCTTTTTATGGCCGACAATTGCGTCGCCACTCTTCACAACCTGCTTACCCCGCGAGGTTCTCAGATACGCGATGCTAAAGCCTGGGCTGGCTTTATTTATGAAGCGCTAGATTTATTTGCCGATGAATCTGATGTCGTTATCCTCGGGCATACATGGCCCCGCTGGGGAAAAGAGAGGATCATCAATTTTCTGAGCAAACAAGCTGCCGCTTATAAATATATTCATGACCAAACTCTGCGTCTGGCTAACCAAGGCTACACAATGACTGAAATTGCCGAGCAATTACAGCTTCCGGAAACATTAGCCAATGAATGGTTTAATCGTGATTACTACGCCACGGTAGGATGGAACGCCAAGGCTGTTTATCAGTATTACCTGGGGTGGTATGACGGCAACCCTGCCAACTTTAATCCTCTGCCTCCGGTAGAAGCGAGCAAAAAATATGTGGAATACATGGGAGGCGCCGACCTAGTCCTCTCCAAAGCAAGCGAGGCCTTCGAGAAAGGTGAATACCGCTGGGTAGCCCAGGTGCTAAACCATGTGGTCTTTGCTGAACCCGAAAACGAGAGGGCCCGTCGCCTGCAGGCTGATGCCCTGGAACAGCTCGGTTATCAATCCGAATCAGCCGTATTCAGAAATTTCTATCTCTTCGGAGCGCAAGAACTAAGACATGGCATCAAGAAACCTCGGGGAAAAATGTCCCCGCCACTTGATGTTGTGCAAGCGCTTACGCCGGACATGATCTTTGACAGCATGGCCGTGCGCCTGAACGGACCAAAAGCCAAAGGAAAAGCAATCACGATTAACTGGTATTTTTCGGATACAAATGAGCGCTACATTTTATATCTGGATAATTCTGTCCTTAACCACATAGCAGGAAGACAGTCAAAAAGCGCTGACTGCTCAATTGAAATTAGACGAGATCTTTTCAACAAGGTCATAGCCGGTCAAACCACTTTTCCTGCCCGGATTTTGCTCGGCCAAATTAAATATCAGGGGAGCATCAAAAAACTCAGTGAGCTGATGGCGCTTCTGGATGACCCCGAACCCTTTTTCAACATTGTCACTCCTTGAAATGTATAACGAGATGGAAAATATAAAAATGATCATCACCTTACCTGGCTAAAGCATATTCGAAATGATAAACGTTATGGCGCTCAAGTTTTACATGCTTGAAATAAATGGTGGTTAACTGTATATTGAATAAAATAATTACTTCAATTTACCAGAAAGCACATATATAAGGAGCAGGTTATGGGATTTTCAATTTTTTTAAAATTGCTGGTCTGGAAATTTAAAAGGATTTTAAAAACGAACAAGGGCTTTAAAAAATTTCTTATGGGCCATGAATGCAGGATAGTAATTAAAACCAAGGACGGCAAAAAGGGAAAACGATTCATTTTTGAAAATGGCGGTTTCTCATCGGACAACGCGCTGGGCGACTATGACGCGGCGATGATCTGGAGCGACGCGAAAACCGCCTTTAGAAGCATGAAAGAGGGAGAAGACGGCATCAAAAGGGCGCTTCAAAATCACCAGGTCAGCATTGATGGCCAGGTTCATTCTTTTACCTGGTTTGGAGCCGCCTTGAAGTTCGTCACAACCTGATGAAACTGACCAAAAATTGCGCGACATCCGGACGGCAACAATGGAAATGATTGCCTAAATTGCAGGGAGGGAGAAGTCATGAGTTACTGGTCGCACGAATATTTGTTGAGAACATGGGGTGGGCCGATGGTACAGGCCGAATTTTTAAAGGAAGCTCAAAAGCCTTTTTTTGTGCCGCGAATATTTTCCGGGCTGAATCTTTTTCTGGATAAAGCCGGTTTTCTCCCCGACGTTGTCGACCTGGTGGCGAAAGAATGCAAAACAAAAAAAGCTTTTCTGGTGACTGATGAGTACGCGGTTCGCTTTGCCGCAAAGGTCATGGCCCCCTATGAAAAAAGGCACGGCATAAAATTCGAAGTATGGAAAGAAGCAAAGCCGGATGCGCCGATTGAAACCGTGAAAGAATGCGCGGATAAGATGCGGAAATTCGGCCCCGATCTCATTTTTGCCCTGGGCGGCGGATCATCTATTGATACGGCCAAAGGAGCGTGGCTGCTCTACGAACATCCGGATGTTAATATCGAAATATTGAGCCCCATTATCCCTTTGAATCTGCGCAATAGGGCCAAGCTGGTGGCCATTCCCACAACAAGCGGAACAGGCTCTGAAGTTTCCGGCGTTGCCGTAATCTCTTTTCCCGATGGAGTAAAATTAGGGGTAGGCGGTGCGCTGCCCGAGCTTGTTCCTGACTTCGCCCTGCTTGACCCGACACTAACTGTTGGCATGCCGCCGCAACTCACCGCGGGGACCGGAGGAGACGCGCT
>JBFYYA010000246.1:0-5190 GCA_041310245.1 Syntrophaceae bacterium
ACCCCGCCACCTGGCACTACGACCGCAAAACACAAAGATTATACATAAGGGTTTCCAACTACGATAAATACGATACCGACTGCAGCGGCTATGGTAACGCGGCTTATGCCTGCCTTTCCTACAGCAGGAAAAACGACGCCTTCGAGTGCAAATGGACACCCAAAACAAAAAGCTTAAGCTTTCTGGGATGGAATTTTTTAAGAGAGTAAGTGAGCCAGCCACCGCAAAAGCAATACGGATGAAAGACAAGCCGATAAAAAGTATTGAATATTGACATATCCAACATTTTCCAATATTTAAGTGCCATTACAAAATAATGATAGCTATTAAAAAACACAAAGGAGCACTTATGAATTTTTCCGAAACAAAGACAGAATTATTTCAGGCTGACGAAAAAACAAAATTACTCGTCTACGAATGGCTGCCGGAAAAGGAAGCCAAGGCTGTGATGATCGCTCTCCACGGCGGCATGGCCCACGGCGGCGACTGGGTCACGCCGGCGCTGTACTTCAAGCAGCAAGGTGTGGCCACCTACGCGCCCGACCTGCGCTGGCATGGCACCTATCCGAAGTATAATGAAAAGGGTAAGGTTTTTTTTCATATCAACTCCTATGATGAATATGTAGCCGATATTCACAATTTTTATTCATGGGTAAAAGAACGCCATCCCCAAACCCCGATATTTATTATCAGCCACTCCAATGGCGCGCTTATCGCCCTGAAGTATGGACTGACTCTGGCGAAAAATACGGACATCAGAGGATTTATTGTTTCCTCTCCCTGGCTGGAAAACAGGGTTAAAATTCCGGCTATTATGAAAAAGGTCGCCAAGCTAATCGCGGGGATTCATCCGACGTTTGCCGTCGAGCCCCCATCCGTTACGGATGTGCTTACTCATGACACGGAAATTACCGCCCGCCATCACCGCGACGAAGAAATAGGTCTGAGAGGAACAGCAGCTTCGGCAAAGCTGGGCGTGGAGAGCGAAAAGACCCAGGCGTGGGTGATTGAAAACCTGAAAGCATGGAAACGTTTCCCGGTGTATGCCGTGCTGGCCGGCGATGATCAACTTGCCGATGTCGAAGGCAGCAAGAATGCCCTGAATTCGATGCCATCGGAACTTCTCACTTTGACTGTCCACGAAAAGAACTTTCATGAGAACTTCAATGAAGTGAACCGAGAAGAAACCTTCAAGGGAATCGCGAAGTGGATACAGAAAATAATTTCTTAAAAAATGCATATTTTTTAAGAAAGATTAAAAATTTACCCGATAGCAGAAAGGAGGAATAAATGAAAAAGTTGATACTTGTCATTTTTGTGATGGCGGTTATTTTAGCGGCGCTCCCTTTTATAACTGGAAACCTTGAAACAAGGGAACTTAACGACGAGGCGAGAAAGGGACTCGGGTTGAAGTTTCTCCAGCTTACTGATGGAATGGTACACTATGATATTAGTGGACCAAAAACGGGCGAGGTAGTGGTCCTCGTTCATGGTAACGCTGCGCCTTACTTTTCCTGGGACAAAAACATGGATGCGCTTACCGGTGCAGGTTTTCGGGTTATCAGATATGACCTCTATGGTTTTGGCTATTCGGATCGCCCGGATGTTGACTACACACGAGCTCTTTACGACCGTCAACTTATGGAACTGTTGGAGAAACTCAACATTAGCGGCCCCATTAATTTGGTGGGCACCTCTCAGGGAGGAAGTATCGCTGTTTACTTTACGGCCACGCACCCGGAAAAGGTGAAAAAACTTGCCCTCTTATCACCGTTCATCAATATTTTGCCCATGAAAGCGATAATTACACTGATAAAAATTCCCGGTATCGGTGAATATCTGGGCAGCGTTTTACTTGACCGGGTCAACACCAATTACCCGGAAAAAGTTTTTGCAAACCCGAAAGCAATACCAGCAGAGTTCACGGAAAATTATACACAGCAACTTGCCTATAAAGGATTCAAGCGCGCAAGGATTTCCAATTTGCGCGGCGATTCACTGGCCGATTTTACTGCACAGTATGAGGAGGTTGGTAAAACAAAGATTCCGGTTCTTTTCACCTGGGGCACTGCTGATAAAGTAATTATGACCGATTCTGTCGCCAACATTAAAAATGCGATGCCGTCTGTCGTGTATCACGAAATAGAGGGAGGCGGGCATCTTGTCCATTACGAAAATCCAGAACCAGTAAACAAAATACTGGTTAATTTCCTGAAAAAGTAAAGTACCTGGGGCCGGCATTAATAACGCCGGCCCGTTTCACCTGCCGCGCGCCAATTAAAACTTCTAATTCTATTAGTGCTTAGAGCTTTTCCATCAACATGTTAGGTAGGATGGGTTCATTCTTTCCAAAAAATAAACGATTTGTCATCAGGAGGTAAAATGCATATAAAAAATTTTATTTTAGCGGTTTTTACGTTCACACTTTTATTGGCCTGCGCCTCGGCAGAGGTGAAGCAGTCGCCTTCTTCTACAGGCGCTATCGCCCCGGATTTCACCCTGCCTGATCAGGACGGAAAATTATGGACGCTTGGCGAAGTCCTGAAAAATTACCGCGGCGTGGTTCTCGCTTTTTATCCCAAAGACGATACAGGCCTCTGAATTAAACAATTTGTTGAGTTTCAACAAAACATCAAAAAATACGAAGAGCGCAATATCAAAATTTTGGGCTTAAGCCGAGATTCGGCCGAATCGCACCGCAACTTCATAGCCAAACATAAACTAAATGACCTGACGCTTTTGGTAGATGAAAAAGGCAAAATCGCCAAACTCTATGACGCGGACCACTGGATTTTACCGCTTTCCAAGCGCGTTTATCTGATTATCGATAAAAAAATGAATATCATTTACCGCAAAGACATGGGCTTTGGACTTTTGCCGAATCAGACCGATACGCTGCTTGAGGAAATCGACCGCCACATAAAGTAGGGTTTAAAAAGCGGTCGGATATTTTTGAAACTGCTTTCAAAAAGAGCGCAGTCGATTAAAAGCGATAAACTGTTTTCAGCTGGAGAAAATGTCCTTTGGGAGAGTTTTCCGCGTATGCATCGTAAAGATACGTCAGGGTTACACTCAACCAAGGAAACCGGTAATAAAAATCGGCGCCGATGGAAAGCTTTTCTCTGGCGGTGCCACTAACTCTAGAGCCGCTTTGTTTTTTATCGTTGCTAATCATCCAGTTGACCGAAGGGCCTATTTTAAATTTGTCGGTGATATTGTAACCTAAAAGGCCCTCCAAGCGCAGCTCGTCTCCCGGCGAAACATCCGTATCTTTATTTTTCAGCCGAAAATAATATTTCGCGGAAGCATCAATGCTGAATTTGCCCATTGTCTTGTGTATAAAAACCATCGGCGCGATGTCGTACTGATTCGAGCCGATGTTGGCGGCCTTTGACAAGCTGTATTCTCCCGTGGGAAATTTTACAAATAGCATGGGAAGGATATCAACCTGCTTTACCGGAAGAAAATAACCGGCGCCAAGGCTAATATCCCCCAGGCCGGAAGAGTCTTGATCCAGCGAACTGATTTTTGTGTAACCAAAAGGAACAACAACGGTCGCGACAAAATCAGGCGAATAATAACAAAGCCGCAGTATTTCCTGCGCGCCGAAGAGGCCAAAATCCTGGTTTACTGATTTCCCGCTTTTGTTTGTTGTCTCGTCCGCATAATAAGCATAGGTATAGGTAAGAAAATAAAAACCCTGCCTGGCGCGGGAACCGTCATAAAAGTTTACGGCAAAGGCGTTGCAGGGAAGTAAAACCAGCAGAAAAAGCACAACAGCAAATCGAATATGATTATGAAACAGTGATACCATATTGCAACTCTCTCATCAAATTTGTGCTAAGCGCATACAATAATTTTACTTGTCTGCAAAGAATAAAATTAACGTTTTTGTAAAGCTATTTGTAAATATTTTATCTGTTTCTTCGCAAATCAGGAAAACCTTATCGCTGATGAACAAAAGAGATTGTTGTTAATAATAAAAATATTATGCACGCGCAAAAAATCATCTGCGCTCTTTTTTATATTAGAATTTTATCAATGAATATTTTTTGAAAAAAATGATTATTTTACTTGAATTATATAAAATTATTTTGTTATAATGCATACGGTTAATAAAATAATTTCGCCCCGACAACCGGAAACGAAAAAAATCTCACTCTACTGGGCGGCAAGGCGGAAATTTCATGAACGAACTCCGACACAACTTGCCTGTGCTTCTTTTGCACAACATGAATCCTGAATGGACACCCGAAGAAAAGTCGGAAAGCGGACAAGATGTCGCCACACTTGGCAACGCGTTGAATGAATTAGGACATCCCATCGAAATTGTTGCTGTGGAAGACGCGCGTCTGGCCGAGCGGCTCAGTACGTTTGATCCGCGTGAGCATATCATATTCAACTGGTGCGAAGAAATTCCCGGTATCCCGCATAGCGAGCCGGAAGTTGCCGCGGTGATGGAAAAAATGGGTTTTGTGTTCACCGGTTCTTCGCATGACGTACTCACTCTTTCTTACGATAAGCCGCGGGTAAAACGCGTCCTTGACGAAGCAAATATTCCGACACCGCCATGGGACGTCTTTGATACTCCCGATGTCGGAGAATGGAATATTTATCCCTCCATCGTTAAAGCGGCCAATGAACACTGCAGCATCGGCATTTCTTCTGAATCTGTTGTTACCTCTCCTGCGGAACTGGAAAATCGCGTAGCGTTCATTCTTGAATCTTACAATCAGCCCGCCCTGGTCGAGGAATTTATCAACGGACGGGAATTTCTGAGCGCTGTCTGGGGCAATGGAAAAATATCCATGCTCCCCGCCGTGGAAATGGATTACAGCGAACTTACAGATATCCGCGATCGTCTTTTTACTTACGAGGCCAAGTATGTTTCCAGTTCTCGCCTATATGATAGTATTGATATGTGTGTCCCCGCGGAACTTGAACCGTCGGCGCTTGCCGAACTGGAAAGAATAGTCCTTGCCACTTATAAAGCCACCGGCTGCAGAGACTATGGTCGCGTAGATGTCCGATATCTCAATGGTGTTTTCTATGTCATTGACGTTAATCCGAATCCCGACATTAATCCGCAAACTTCAATGACCCACGCCGCGGCTGAAGCGGGCTATTCCTATGGTCAGATGGGCAGCCGAATCGTTAATCTGGCCGCAGCCCGGCATCCACTTTTCCGTA
>JBFYYA010000247.1:0-2577 GCA_041310245.1 Syntrophaceae bacterium
CTACCATAGATTAAAGCTTCACCTCATTATGATTGCTAGAAAACAATAATTTTTAATGAATGTCAATAAAAAAGTTTAATATTAATTAATATCAATCAATATTAAGCAATATAATCAATCATTACACGCAATTACGCATTTTAAAAAAATGGGATTTTTTTATAAAAAAAGCTCAAAACAAAAAAATAATTAATGAGAAATAAATTTTTTGGAAGGTGTCTTAAATAAGAATACGAAAAGCAAATGTACGTTAAAATTTAATGGAAGGCAAAACCTGCTGCGGTTCTCCAAGAAAGAATTTACCTTTTTCAATCCATTCTTTTAAAGTATCGGCGATTTGTCTGGCCTTGTAATAGCTGGATAGGGGGGCGGTGATAATTTTTTTACCGTCGATAATTATTGTTCCGCTGCGTAATTCATTGTAGCTGACCTCCGCTATAGGTTTGGCCTGACCCTTGGGGTAATCCATGCTGTAATCATAAACCTGAGTATAAATATCTTCATCTTTTACCGCTGTAAAACGCGCCATTTCTTCATCCAAAATGGGTATGGGTATTCCGATACCGACAAACAAAGAAACACCGTAGCCCAGCATGCTCGCTCCCGCGAGCCATTCTCTATTCATTTCTTTTAAATTACCCACTACGGCGATAGTGCCTGACCCTTGCTTGGGAACGCCGCCGGGTGTGCGCGGCACATCGGGATTGTGTTGCGTGCCCGGCCAGGCGATAAAGCCTTGCGCGCCGCCCAGAAATATTCGTGTGCCGACACCAATTGTCCTAAAATATGGGTCGTTAAAAAGAGGACTTAATTGCCCTGATGTCGAATATGAGGCGTTTGCCATCTGCGGCCTAAGCATCCCCATATAAGTGTAAATCGTCGTGTCGGATAAATTTACGGCGCAATTATAGTTTTGATAAGCGTTTCGCGGATTAAACAAAATAGCGTCATTAAAATCATTTATCGTGATATTTCTTTCATATTTACGAGCCGGATAACAGTCCGTGCCGTATCCTTCCGCGCGCAGCTTGACGACGTTTCCGTTGACAAGATCCTCGATAACATGGCCGCCCCCGTAATTAAACTCTCCGGGATAGACACTGTTTAAGGGATCGCCTTCTACAACTTCAGTTGCGCCGATATAGCAATCCACAGCGGCAATGCCGCCGTATGCCGGAACATCGTTTAGCCATACTTTGGACGCGCGAATGCGCGGAGAAGTATGCCCAAAATTGAGAAAAGCGCCCGACGAGCACATGGGGCCAAAAGTTCCTGTTGTCACGACATCAATTTTTTTTGCCGCTTCTACTTCCCCGTGCCGGGTGACGATATCAATCATTTCTTCGGCGGTAACGACAACAGCTTTTCCGCTTTTGATTTTTTCGTTAATTTCCTTGATTGTTTTAGTGACTTTTAATTTTTTCATGAATTAAATTTTCATAAGCTTTTGCGCTCTAATACCACTGTTCGATGGCAATTGCAAAAAATTAATAAGCTTTTTGCAGGGCAGGCTGATTACTTCTTGGTGTGTCCAAACCCGCCGCCGCCTCTTGATGTCTCATCAAGCTCAGTGGTTTCCACCCATTGCAGGCGGCAGATTTTCTGCACAACCATTTGGGCCAGGCGCATTCCTCTTTTTACCACGAACGGTTCCTGCCCGTGATTAATAACAATCAAAGCTATTTCTCCGCGGTAATCGGCGTCAATTGTGCCCGGTGAGTTAAGAAGGGTTATCCCCTGATGCAGCGCCAGTCCGCTGCGTGGTCTGATTTGAGCCTCATAACCTTCAGGAAGAGATATTTGAATTCCTGTGGGGATTTTTTTTCTTTGTCCCGGTTCAATGATTTCATCATCATTAACCGCGGCAAAAATATCCATGCCGGCAGCCAGAGCGCTCATATATTGGGGAAGGGGGATGTCGTCATTTCCGGGAGTTCTTTTGATAAACGCTTTTAAATTAGTATCCATAAAAAGATATAACCATACGCGCTTTTTAAATTATTTCTGTTTATTATGAAAAAGATCCTTTTTGTGATTATAAAAATAATCACAAAAAGGTTTTAAAAAAATTGACTTAAATTATTTAGTTGGTTCCTGCCCTAAAGCGTCCTTGCGGCTGAGGCGGATTTTTCCAGACTTGTCGACTTCCAGTACTTTTACCATAACCTCGTCGCCTTCCTGAAGGACATCGGTAACCTTATTAATTCTTTCTTTGGCAATTTGCGAGATATGCAGCAGGCCTTCGGTACCCGGTAAAATTTCCACAAAAGCGCCGAAATCAACAATTTTCTTCACCGTGCCTCTGTAAATCTTCCCGATTTCCGCTTCCTCGGTCAGCCATTTCACCATCGCCACCGCGCGTGCAGCCGCTTCTGCGTCAGCAGAAGCAATCGTCACGGTGCCGTCATCTTCCACGTCAATGGTCACGCCGGTCTCACTGATGATCTGACGGATATTCTTGCCGCCGGAACCGATAACAGTGCGCACCTGCTCGGCCTTCACTTTAACCGTGGTAATGCGCGGCGCGTAAAGTGAAATATCTCCACGGGGCGCGGTCATCGTCTCACGGATCTTGCC
>JBFYYA010000248.1:0-3449 GCA_041310245.1 Syntrophaceae bacterium
CTGGCCTGCCATTTCCGTTTTATGACAGATAACCCTAAAGCGCTGATCGGCTGTCCGGAACTAAACTTAGGCATCACTCCCGGCTGGGGCGGTATTCAGCGCCTGCCCAGACTCCTGGGAAAATCCAAAGCGCTGGACATGATTATTTTCGCCAAAAGACTCACCCCTCCCGAAGCGCTGGCTATCGGTCTGGTCGATAAAGTTATTCCGGCGGCAGACCTAATCAAAGAAGCCACGTCTCTTGCACAGGCGCTGGCCAAACGTCCTCCTCTGGCGGTAAGCGCAGTATTACAGGGCATGAGCGTCGGATTGGAAAAAGGCCTGGAAGAAGGTCTGCGCGTGGATAAAGAATGGTCGACCAAGCTAAGCCAGAGCAAAGACGCGGTGGAAGGAATGACAGCGTTTTTTGAAAAGCGAGAACCGGCATTCAAGGGAGAATAATTTTATCCGCGCCAGGATGTATATGAAAAGATGAAAATCGATCTTGGCAGCGTGAAAACAATCGGCAGCGGCTTGGTGCGGCCCGAAGGAGTGATGGCCTTGGACGACGGTTGCGTTTACACCGCTGATGGCCGCGGCAGATGCGCGCGGATTGAAAAAGACGGCCGCACAGGCTTATGGGGAAACTTAGGCGGCGTGCCCAACGGCATCTGTATTGATGAAAAAGGCAACTGCATTATCGCCAACATCGGCAACGGCCAGGTGCAATCTCTGACGCCCGACGGAAATCATGTCATCTTAATGACGCATGCCCAGGGCAAAAGAATGTCCAGCCCCAATTTCCCGTTTCTCGATTCAAGGGAAAGATTATGGGTTTCCAATTCCACAAGTCTTGCCAACATTGACACCGCGCTGCATGCTCCTGTTGCCGACGGTTGCCTGGTGGTCATTATAAACGGCGAGGCGAAAATTGTGGCGGAAGGCATCTGTTTTGCCAACGGTGTTTCCGTCGATGAAAAGGAAGACTTTGTTTACGTGGCGGAAACAATGAAAAGACGCATCCTGCGCTACCGCATCAACAGCGACACCACTGTTTGCGAACCGGAAATTTACGGGCCGGATTCCCTGGGCCCTTTAGGCTTCCCCGATGGCATTGCTTTTGATGAGGCCGGTAATCTCTGGGTGGCACTGCCCGCGCAAAACGCTGTTGGTTACATTACCCCTGCACGCAAATTTGACATATACCTTGAGGATCATCAATACAAGGTGTTGCGGCGTCCGGCCAATATCTGTTTTGGCGGAGAAAAAAGAAAGGTCGCCTTCATCGGCTCTCTCGACGGCACAAATGTTCCCTGTTTTGCAGTGCCGCATCCGGGAGCAAGGCTCATCCATCAGAAAAATTAATCCAAAAAACCCCCGGATAGATAATCCCGGGGTTTTTTATTGCCTAGAAAAATAGCATGGCCAGAGCTTCGGCAATACAGGATGGTTTTTCCTGTCCGTCAATTTCGATGGTATGCGTGGTTGTCATCAAAATGCGGCCGGGGCCTTTTTCTTCCAGCGCGCTGATAGACATCTTCGAACGCACGCGCGAACCTACCGGGACGGGATTGAGAAAACGGACTTTATTCAGGCCGTAATTAACCGCCATCTTTAATCCATCAGGCAAATACTTTGCTGATTCGCTGAATACCGGAATCAATGAAAGTGTCAGAAATCCATGGGCAATCGGTCCGCCGAAGGGGCCTTTTTTCGCTTTTTCGATATCCACATGAATCCACTGATGATCCTGTGTGGCATCGGCAAACTTATTGATTCTATCTTGGTCAATAAGCAACCATTCGCTTACACCGTTGTCCTGGCCAATCAAGCTTTTAAGTTTTTCGAGGGATACTAGTTCGGGCATTTTTTCTCTCCTTTTTTTATTAATTATTTATCAGCCAAAGCGGTTTCTCACCTTTCAGCACCCTGGCCAAATTATCCAACGCCATATTAATGATGCGCCCTCCTGATTCCCGGGTTGAACCGGCCAAGTGACAGGTTAAAATTATATTGGGCAGACCGAAAAAAGGATGATTCGGCGGCGGCGGTTCTTCGGCGAACACGTCAACCGCGGCAAAAGCGATTTTCTTCTCCTGCAAGGCATGAGCCAAAGCTTCCTCATCAACCAACGCTCCTCTGCCCACATTGATGAGAACAGCCGATGACTTCATCAGCGCCAGCTTTTCCCCATCAATAATTTTTGTTGTTTCGGGCAGAAGCGGCAAGTGAATACTCACCACATCAGCGGTTCTGAGAATTTCTTCAATTAAAGCATAAGCCGCGCCGTATTTTTTTTCCTCCGCCGCGCTCAATTTTACAATATCATAATAAAGAAGCTTGACGCCGAAAGGAGACAGGCGCTCGGCCACGGCGCGCGCCGTGCGTCCCATGCCCAGAAGTCCATATACTTTTTCGTTGAGTTCAAACACGCCGGTGCTCTGCGCCTCGTAAAACGGCCATTCGCCCGCGTGGGTCTTCGCGTTATAGTAAGGAAGATTTTTGAGCGCTGACAAGGCCAGCATTATGGTATGTTCAGCAACACCGATATCATTGGCACCCGGCGTGTTGGCCACGGGAATACCGAATTCCTTGCATGCGGCGATATCGATGTGATTATAGCCGACACTCGGCTGCTGGATAAGTTTGAGCTTTTTGGCGTTACTAACCGCGGTGAGGGTTATCGGAGTGCTGGCGGTGTAATCGCCCAAAACAATATCCGCATCTGCAAATTCTGCCGCAAGCTTATCTTGAGAGAATTTGTGCGCATCAACAATTGTCAAATCAACACTGGAAACCCTGGTTTCGACAAGACTCTTCAGAAAGTCTCCAGGAAGAGGGGCGGTATTAACAATTTTCATATATCCTCTGTGTTTCTTGATTAAAAATCAATCGCAATCGAAGAATCTTTATTTTCTCTAGAATATTGATTGCTCAATGTCAATGTGCAATAACATTACCCGGCAGCTATTGTAACTTAATTTTATTGACGCACAAGTTCCTTATTCATATAATCGAGGCATTAAAGAATAACAAGGCCAAAGAAGATCGACCACAAATATTTTTTTAGATCTGGGGGAATAGTTTCATGACCGGTGCGGAAATAATATCGCAGACGGCGAAAAATACGGGGGTCGATATTTGTTTTGCCAACGCGCGGACAACCGAACTGCCGCTGGTGGCTACCTTCGATAAGGTACTTGGTATCCGTCCCGTACTGGGACTTTTTGAAGGAGTATGCACCGGCACCGGCACAGACGACGGCAGCGCCATGTATACCGTTCAATCTTTGTGGACGCAGGCTCATGAACAAGCCAATGTGGTGACGATAACTTTCTCCAATCACAAGTGTATTTGTACATGATTTGACCAAATATTTAATTTGCTTGACGCGTAAAAGGAACCTGCTAATATTCAAAAATTAACAAAGTCTTATAAAAAATAAGGGGAAATAAAATGACCAAGATGCA
>JBFYYA010000249.1:0-4050 GCA_041310245.1 Syntrophaceae bacterium
CCCACGCCCTGTTCAATTTCATTGAGCCTGGCTTCGTGGCTTTTCAGAGATTCTTCGAGCTATTTATTAAGGGACATAATGTCATCACCGACTGAATATAACGTGAAGGTTGGGATAAATATTGCCAAGAGTTAACCAGCAATATTCATGCTGCAGAGAAAGGGGTACACAAAACTTTTTTTGCCGGTCAGGTAAATTTGCTGATTTTTCTGTTTTTCAGTTCGGCAAGTTTGCTTTTATTCCAGCCGGATATCTTACTGAAATATTTGGTTAGCCTCGCGATTCCCTCAACCTCATTTGATCCGCAGTAAACACACGCGTGATTCAATCCCGCGGCTGTCTTGCCGCAGGAAAGACAAGAAGTAAATTCAGGAGAAAAATCCAGCTGACGGCTGGCACTTTTGTCAAACACATCTTTTATAAATCCGGCAAGTTCGTTTTTATCATAATTGCCGCCGCCCATTTGCAGGTGCGTAATGACTTCTCCTTCCAGATATTCGTGAAATAATCCTTCCGAAGCAACCCTTTGCATATACGGCACGTCCGCGGAAACGTTGAGATGCGTGGAGTTGGTGTAATAAACCGCCCCTTCATCGATATTGCCCTTAACAAAGTGACCCGCCTCGGGAGAAAAATATTTTAAATCCAGCCTCGCGAAACGATACGCGGTTGTTTCCGCGGGTGACTGTTCCAAAACAAATTTCATTGCTTTTTTTCCGGTGGCCAGCATAATTTCCCGGCGCAGATACTCGACCGCTTTCAATCCAAAATCCAAAGCCTGCTCCGATTCATGAAGCTGGCAGCCCGTATGAATCTGCACCAACTCATTGAGACCAACCAGACCGATAACATAATAGGAACGGTTCATTCTTATAAATGGGTAATCA
The DNA here is from genome assembly GCA_041310245.1 of Syntrophaceae bacterium. Lineage (GTDB taxonomy): Bacteria > Desulfobacterota > Syntrophia > Syntrophales > Smithellaceae > UBA4810. The sequence continues at coordinate 888 of JBFYYA010000249.1, forward strand.
TCGCGGTTCATGGCCAGAAGCGCTAGCGGCCCTTTTTCGGCGTAGGAAAGAAGTCTTTCCAGAAAATCTTTCTTCTGAATATGCGCGGTTACCGCCCGGGCTGCATATTCGCTAAGTAGAGACAATAACTTTTCATCACCACCGGCGGCCTTGTAGGCAACGCGGGGTAAATTCAAACTGACGCTCTGGATGGCAGCGCTGCGCACGAGCCACGGCTTTTTCAATTCATCCTTGAATTCTTTATCGCCCGGATAACCGGCGCGACAACATGCAAAAGACAAGGCATCATTTTTTCGGTCAAAAACAAAACAGCTATTACCCTTGTTTCCGGCCACTTCGCAGACAAGTTCCAGATAATCCAGCGCGCCTTGGGCCGTCCAGAAATCATCGCTGATATGCAAAAGAGGCCGCGGCAAAATAAAGGGTTTTCCCGTGGCGTCTCCTTCGCGAAAAACTTCCATCAACGCCGTGGCGAACTTTCTGGCTTCTGGTTCGTATTCACGATATTTTTTCCCTGTTGGCTTCCCACCGGGACCAATGGCGTCAACACCCGCCCAGTGCGCCGGCATTGTGTAATAAATGTGCATATCGGTATAAAGCGCCTGACCACCGCGCGTGGCTGCAAGCTGGGAAAATTCGTAAACTACCATCTGCGCGAGCTGACGCACTTCCTGATTGCTCATCCCAATAAGGTAGGGAGCAAAGGAGATATTGAGCGCCTCCCAACCGATACTTCCCGTAAAATGCCCCTGTAAAATGGCGCTGAAACGCACCATGTGCAAAAGCAGCACTTCGGCGTGCTTCGCAGGCTCGGCGGAATTTATGGCTTGCGGCAGATTAAAACCGTGAATCTTGAGATATTCCAGCGAATGGCAAATGTTGTATGGGCGATCAATATAACCCAGACCGTGAATATGAATATCGCCTGCGGCATGCGCCTCGCCTATCTCGACGGAAAAAACATCATGCAGGGAAAATTCTTTTTTTATGCCTTCCGCAAAGATTAAATTTGTGCCTTCCGGCGAGTGAGGGGTGTTGGCGCTTTCCTTGTTCTGATGCAAAATAAGCTGGCGCACATCGTAGAGAGGGAAACCCAAACGCCCATGCAGGCGGCGCTCTTTTTCCAGACCCCTTTCAATAAGCCGCGCGTTCACCAGCTCGCGAATGAGCGTGGTAGTCAAAAGACCGATACCCGAAGAAACAATTTGTTTTTCCACCTCTTCGGATATCTCGACTGCCAGCTGATAATCAATATCCGCCTCGCGCACTAAAGCATCGACAATGCGCTGGCGGCTCCAGGGAGCTATTTCCTCAGCGGAAGTGCGGACAAAAAGAGTTATATCTGTTGTTTCAGAAATTTCCTGCATATTAAATGTTAGTAGGTATGACTACTTCGCTTTCGGCTAACACCTTTTCCGCGGCGTTTGATAACTCTTCATCATAGTCGTGATTCAAAGAAAACACTCGAAAATGTATTACCCGCGCCGGGATAAAACGGTAAATATCCAAAAGCGGCTCGGGCGAAGTTTCCCCCGTGACCGGGTTGAAAATATTAATTCTCTTCCCGCTTTGGGCCATGGGATTGAGCGGACGAGGATCCTGCGTCGCTAAATCAATTTTAAAAGGAATGCTTCTTAATTTTTTGGGCAGGCCTTCTCTCATTTGCGCCTCATATACTGCGGCGCGCGAAAAACCGGCTCCGCGATACATCTGGTCAACGGAAATTTCCGCCACGAAAGACATCTTCCATTTCACTTGACGGTCGTGAAGTTTTTTCCACTCACCGGCAAGTTTTCTTTTTTGCGCGTCTTTGGAGGAAAGCCAGCTCTGCACGTGATTGAACAGGCTCCATTCATCGCAGCGCAAATAATCATCGAGTTTTTTTAAGGGATTTTTGGGAAAGATCAGTTTCATTGTGTCATGAAAAATTTCGTGCAAATGCAAATCCAGCGCGCGGGTGGTACGGTGAAAGTAAACGTTGGTGTATAAATTCAGCCGGGCGTTGAGAAATCTGCCCAGCGCGGAAATTCCCGACTGGTGCAGGGTAAGACCATCCTTGGTAAAAAAAGTGTAATAGCGCAGGCGTGGGATATCCACCATATCCAGAGAAAAACCCGTCATGTAGGCGTCGCGCTGCACGTAATCGAGATTATCCACGGTATAAACACCGGAAAAAAGCTGCCTCAGCATCACCAGCCACTTCGGCTGTTCAATATCTTTCTTCCCTTCCGGCATTTTAATAAGATAAGCGATTAAGCGGGCGTCCATTTTTTCGCCACGCCCAAACTCTCCGGAAGGAGAACGCCGGATACACGCAATCTGATTGCCCAATTTCTGAACAATAATATTCTGTCCGACCACTTCATGCGTGATGCCCCAGACGCTTAAAAAATTATCGTCAAAAAAATGGCCGTAAGGGCCGTGTCCCACATCATGCAGAAGTCCGGCAAGCCGCATCAGCTCTTCAATATAATTTTGCGAAGGCGCGTCTTTGCAGACGGCGCGCAAACCAGGATAAACGCTTTTGGCGAATTCTCCCGCTACATGCATTGTTCCGATGGAATGCTGAAAACGCGTGTGCTCCGCCGCCGGATAAACCCAGCGCGCACTCTGCAGCTGAAATATTCTGCGCAGACGCTGCATCCAGGGAGAATCAATAAGGTCTTTTTCCGTAATTTCAGAAACAGCAGTTTCTTCCGGCACGGTAAAAAGGGCATACTGGTGAATGGGATCGGCGATTAATGCCCTGCCATTGTAGATATTTTGATTGTCGGATTTAGCACTTGTCATAAATATTTTTTTTAAAACCTTATTTTGGCGGCATGCGCAGCGAGCCATCCAGCCTGATACAGCAACCGTTGAGCATGGTATTTTCGATAATGTGCAAAACCAGCATGGCGTATTCAGCCGGCTCTCCCAGGCGGCGCGGGAAAGGAACGGTCGCGACCATCACCTCTTTTACCGAGGCGGGTAAACCGGCCATCATCGGGGTGCTGAAAAGCCCCGGGGCGATTGTCGCCACCCTGATGCCGTAATCGCCACATTCACGCGCGATGGGCAGAGTCATTCCCACAACACCGGCTTTGGACGCGCTGTAGGCCGCCTGGCCGATCTGTCCGTCAGTGGCGGCGGCGGAAGCGGTGTTAATAATCACGCCTTTTTC
>JBFYYA010000250.1:0-4164 GCA_041310245.1 Syntrophaceae bacterium
CGGCAACGTCAATATTTTAGGCAAAAAAGATTATGTGGCCATTTACAACCCCGCCACGCAAAACCGCAATGAATACCTGAAAAAAGTGGAAGAGGCTTTAGCGGAAACCAACGCTGACATCATTGCCGCTTCCGCCGGATTCGACAATCACGAAGCCGACTGGGGAGGCCTATTAAAAACCGAAGATTACACTTTCATGGGCAGGCTGATTCGGGAAACCGCCCAGCGCAACAATGGCGGCTGTTTCGGCATTCTGGAAGGCGGCTACAATCACAACGTTTTAGGAAAAAATGTGCTCGCATTTATTAACGGGTTAAAAGAAAAATAATACAAATCAATTACTTTTTTCAGAAACTATATAGTTTTAAAAAATCGTCACTTTCGATCAGAACAAATAACTATAATTCTACTTGCGCGCCAAGTTCAACAACCCGATTGGCAGGAATTCCAAAATAGGACGTTGGATTTCCTGCGTTTCTGGACATCAACGCAAATAATGATTTGCGCCAACTCATCATCTTGGATTTTCCGCTGGTCAGAAGCGTTTCCCTCCCCAGGTAAAATGTTGTCGTCATCGGATCTGTAATTACTCCGTACTGGGCGGTAATTTTCATAATCTGCGGTACATTAGGTTTTTGCATGAAACCATAGAATGCCTCAACGCGATAAAAGCCCTGGCCCAAATCCTGAATTTTGATTCTTTCGCTCACGGGAACAATCGGGGCATCCTTCGCTATAATAGAAAGAAACACAACCTGTTCATGTAACACATGATTGTGTTTAACATTATGAAGCAGTGTCCGCGGCGTTCCTAAAGGCGATAAAGTCATAAAAACAGCCGTGCCGGGAACTCGCGATATATAACTTCTCGGCAAATCAGCAAGAAAACTTTCTATTGGCAATCTTGCGCCTACCAAATTTCGGTAGAGCTCTTCCCTGCCTTTTTTCCACGTGGTCATAACCAGAGCTACGATGGCCGCGACAAAGAGGGGAAACCATCCTCCGTCGACAATTTTAAAAGTATTGCCAACAAAAAACGCGATATCAAACGCGATAAATATTCCGACCAAAGGAATTACTTTCCAAAGCGGCCATCTCCGGTAATGCGTCAAAACAAGAAAGAAAAGCAAAGATGTAATGATCATGGTTCCCGTCACGGCAATTCCATACGCGCCGGCTAATGAATTCGATTCCTTAAACCCGACAACCACACCGATACAGGCAAGCATCAACGTGTAATTTACAAAAGGAATATATATTTGTCCCTGCATATCGCTTGATGTATGAATAATTCGGACGCGCGGACATAAACCCAGTTGCACGGCCTGCTGCGTGAGCGAAAAAGTGCCTGATATTAAAGCCTGAGAAGCTATTATTGTAGCAGCCGTGGAAAGCCCGATCATCGGGTATAAAAATGATTCCGGTACGAGTTTGTAAAAAGGGTTAATATTCATTTCGGGATGCGCAAGCAACAGACTCCCTTGCCCGAAATAGTTGCATAGCAACGAAGGAAAAACAAAAGAAAACCAGGATAAACGAATGGCATTCCTGCCGAAATGTCCCAAATCAGCATATAGCGCTTCGCAACCGGTAATACATAACACAACAGACCCGAGCACAACAATGCCGTGCATGCCGTTATTCATAAAAAATTCCAGAGCATAGACCGGATTAAGCGCAAGAAGAACTGCAGGTTCACGCGCAATCTGTACTAAGCCAAAAAAACCAATAGCCAAAAACCAAAGTACCATGATTGGCGCAAATAATTTTCCGATATTAGCAGTGCCTTTGCGCTGTAGCGAAAAAAGCAAAACAATCACAATGCAGGTTAAAGGCAATATAAAAGGAGTTGCGGCTTTGGTAGCGACTTCAAGTCCTTCAATTGCGGAAAGAACAGATATCGCCGGAGTAATAACACCGTCTCCGTAAAGAAGCCCTGCGCCTAGAATTCCGGCAAACAAAAGAACGGTCTGAATAAAGCGGGACAGCTTTTTCTCCGAAGTGTTCAAAAGACTGACCAGCGCAAAGATACCGCCTTCACCACGATTATCTGCCCGAAGAATAAAAGTTAAATACTTGATACTAACGACAACGGTAATCGACCAGAAAATAAGAGACAGAACTCCCAGAACATTCATCACGCTAGGGTCAATGGCGTGCTTGCCATGAAAACATGCTTTAATGGCGTAAAGCGGACTTGTCCCTATATCGCCAAAAACAACACCTACAGAAGCGATAGCCAGAAAAATGATTTTTTTATTGAACCGAGGGAGAGGAAACTCTCCTTTTGATTCATTAGATGAGTAATGTTCAGAATTTGATGATGGCATAAAATGCTAAGAAGATTTCATAGGTATGAATTGTCATACTGAACTGCTTTGTTTGGTTATACTCATCAAAGCCTGTAAATTTAACCGAAATACTCGGACAAAAGCAAAAGAGATTACTTCAGGCTTTGTTATATTCTCTAAAATAATTAGCTCCTTCGTTCCTTAAACAGGGCTTAATTTGTATTGCCATTAAACCATCTTCAAATACTTGTCAATCAACTTGTTACATTTATTATGTGATAATTTCAGAATATTATCAGATAGATAGAGAGTTGTTTAGCTAATTGCCGGCATTTCTAATTATCTATCATTGTCTTTGAGCTAATAAACCAAAGATACTGTTGCTCATTCACAAACAACCGGGATAAGATGATTTTACTGCCCATTAACTTCATGGAACGTTTTGCTTTCTTGGTAATAAACATTATTCGGCAACCAATATCGCCTTGACCTAAAAGCCTGTTGCTGCTTATATTATTAGCGTTTAAAATAACATTTACGCAGGGATAGTATTAAAGCGGGGAGAAAAGCTAAAATGATTTGGAAATATTGGAATCGTTTAATGTACAACAGGAAATACCTAAGCCTGCAGGAACGCTTCCCAAATTATGAATTCGGCCGGGGAACCTATGATTCAGATCTAAGGGTTTCTTTTCGTAAAAACGGGGGGGAACTTATAATCGGAGCATTCTGCTCTATTGCCAGCGGAGTAAAAATATTTCTCGGAGGAGAACATCGTTTCGAGTGGGTTACCACTTATCCCTTTCATGTCAAGTGGCCCGCGGCAAAAAACATTAAAGTTCAAAAGAAAACAAAAGGAAACGTGGAAATCGGCAATGACGTTTGGATCGGCAGGGATGTGCTGATTTTAAGCGGAATTAAAATTGGAGATGGCGCAGTTATTGGTGCCAGAGCCGTCGTGGCCAGTGATGTCCCACGCTACGCAATTGCCGTGGGAAATCCTGCTAAAACAATAAGAAAAAGATTCGATGATAAAACAATCCAGCGCCTGCTGAAACTCAGGTGGTGGGATTGGGATGACTCTCGCATAACCAACGCGCTGCCAATGATGTTAAACGATGATATCAACGCTTTCCTGGACGCCGCAGAACAAAACAAAATATAAAGAATACTTCTTAATATTTTTTTGTAGCTCACAGGCAGAAATTTCCGGCAAATCATCATGGGATCAGACAATCCGGCGTAAAATCTATAATTATTTCTTGTTCTTGCCGGATTAAGCTCCCCTTTTTACCCTAGTCTTTTTCCTTGTATTATCAGTAATTTCTATTATATAACCGCCGCGTTGCGGAGGAATATATGCGAACCATCATTATCGGTGCCGGAGAAGTGGGCTACCACATCGCCAAGAAACTTTCCGACGAAAAAAAGGATGTTGTTTTAATCGATAAAGACCAGACGAAAATACGGCGCATCAGCGAAGATTTGGATATCCAGGCATTGCTCGGTTCAGGAACCAGCCCCCGGATGCTGAGACGCGCGGGGATTGAAGAAGCGGAACTTCTATGCGCGGCAACTGATAGTGACGAAGTAAACTTGATCGCCTGTCTTCTGGCGCGCAGCCTTAACCGCCACATGGTCAAGATCGCCCGCGAGCGCAATCAGGAATATATACAGGAAAAATCACTTTTCAGTAAAGATATGCTGGGTGTGGATTTAATCATCAATACCCAGGAGATGATGGTCAAAACAATTCTCTGTTTTATGGAGATTCCGGGCGCCTCTGAGGTAATTGACTTCCTTGACGGTGAAATGAAATTGATCGGATTTTTAATCACCCACGATTCGCCGCTTGCGGGTAAAAGACTCGGCG
>JBFYYA010000251.1:0-2552 GCA_041310245.1 Syntrophaceae bacterium
TGCGCGATCTGGAAACAATGTCGTTGGCGCTGGAAGCTGCTTCCACCGGCCATCTTGTCTTTGCCACGGTACACACAACCAGCGCGGCAAAAACAGTTGACAGAATTATTGAGGTTTTCCCTGCCCACGAACAATTGCAGATACGCTCCACGCTCGCCGACGGCTTGCGCGCTATCATTTCGCAGATTCTATTTAAAAGAATCGACTTAAAAGGACGCTGTGTGGCGCTGGAAATATTAATCGCCACTCCCGCCGTGCGCAATCTGGTTCGCGAATCGAAAACTTTCCAGATTCCGTCCACCATTCAAACGGGAAGAAAATACGGCATGCAGCTAATGGACGACGGGATTATGGATCTTTACAACCGCGGATGGATAAGCGCCGATGAGGCTTATATGAAATGCAATGAAAAAACCAGATTTCGCCCGTTCTTAAAATACGCGCCGACGGATTTTACCGAAGCATAAATCAAAGCGAGGAAAGCTTATGAGAAAGCCGGAAATAGACCATATCCTGACCAGAATGCTGGAATCCAACGTGAACATTTCCGACCTGGTTTTAACCGTGGATAAACCCTTTCAGGTGGAAGCGGCAGGCCAGTTAGTGCCGGTGGAGCTTGATCCTCCTTTTGACAAGTTAACTCCATTTCAAACGGAAATATTTGCGCTAAATTTACTGAGCCAGGACCAACGTCTGATAGAAACCCTGATTAGGGAAGGATCATGCGATTTGTCTTACGAGTTGCCCGGCGTTGCCCGTTTTCGTGTAAATATTTTTTCGCAGCTTGGCCATTATTCCATCGTTTTAAGAAAACTGGAATCAAAGATACCTTCCTGCGCCGAGCTTGGCCTGCCCAACGCGTTTTACCGGATATCAGAGGAAAAAAACGGCATCGTTCTCATAACCGGAGCAACCGGTACCGGTAAAACTACTTCTCTTGCAGCGGTTATTAATGAAATCAATGACAATAAGTCTTTGCATGTCATAACTTTGGAAGACCCGGTTGAATACACGCACTCGCAAAAGAAAGCCACCATAAATCAACGCGAACTGGGTAAAGACTTTGATACTTTTGCCAACGGTTTGCGAGCGGCGCTCAGGCAGGCGCCTAAAGTAATTCTGGTTGGCGAAATGCGTGACAGAGAATCGGTGGAAATCGCTTTAACCGCCGCCGAAACCGGCCATCTTGTTTTAAGTACCCTGCATACTATTGATGCCGGGCAAACCGTTAACCGTATTCTAGGTATGTTCGCGATAGATGAAGAAAATCAGATCCGCACGCGCCTGGCTGATTCTCTGCGCTGGATTGTCTGCCAAAGGCTGATGCCAAAAGTCGGCGGCGGAAGAATAGCCGCTTTTGAAGCAATGGGCACAAGTCTGCGCGTCCGTGATATTATCCTGCACGGCGAATCCGAAGGAAAAACATTTTTTGACATTATCCAACAGGGTAAAGCCTTCGGCATGGTCACTTTTGACAGCTTTATTGTTGATCTTTTCGAAAAAGGATTAATCACCGAGGATACAGCCCGCGCGTACGCTTCAAACAAGTCTAATGTCGGCAGAGGCATTGACTCGATTAAGAGCGCGCGCGGAGAGAAAACAACAGATTTGCATAAATTGGAAGTGGACATCCAATACGGAAAAGGCAAAGCAGATCCATGGAAAACATAATTAACAAACCTTAACCACGCTTCCCAGGGATGACAGGAGATTAATATGAGCGAAGAAAACACATCAGCCCAGATCACGCCTTCCGAAGGAATAGATTATTCCGGAAGGCCTTTCGGTTATCTCAGCCCGGATAAAGATACAGCCATGATTTGCGTCCAGGATAAAGCCGCTTGCGATATCCTTAGTAAATCACTCATTGATTTAGATTATGACGTGGTAACCCCGACAACTTTTAAAGAAGCGCTCAGATATATGCGTTTTCACATATTCGATATTATAATCGTTGATGAAAATTTTGATACTGATGTTTGGGAAGTAAATTACGTTCTCACCTATATAGAATATTCGATAATGCCTGTACGGCGGCAAACTTTTGTCGTATTGTTAAGCGACCTTCATCCAACAATGGATAACATGCGCGCCTTTAACAAAAGTGTTAACCTGATTCTCAATAAAAAGGAGACTTCCGAAGCAGGTATAATTTTAAAAAAGGAAATTTCCGACAACAAAGATTTTTATTTTCTTTTTAAAGAAACCATCCGCAAATTCGGCAAATTTTAAACTTTCTTTATCTTGCCCAATTCATGGATAATTTTTTGCGCCTCGTCTTCTTTGGCCAGCGCCCGGCAAGCGGATATTAATCCGTTATAATAAATTTCGTTGTTTTCTTTATCCAACGCCTTGCGGAAACATTCCGCCGCTTCTACAAAACATCCCGCTTTCATTAATGAATTACCCAAACGGTTATAATAAACCGCCGCCCCTGTACCACCGCCACACTGCACAGCCTGGTTGTAAACAGCGCAAGCTTCTTCTATACGCCCCAAGCTAATCAGGCAATCTCCATAAAAACAATGATACAAAGGATTATCCTGATTAAT
>JBFYYA010000252.1:0-3802 GCA_041310245.1 Syntrophaceae bacterium
CGCCCCGCGTTATTTGCGCTTTGGGCAAATTAGAGGCGCAGACTCTAATAAAAACAGAAACGCAGATAACCGCTTTGCGCTGCCGCTTTAATGATTAAGAAGTTATTAAATTAATTCCCAATTATAATCCGGCGTATCTTTTGCGCAATCCTTCAGCAAAAAAGCCCGTGTGGGATGACGTACAGAAGATTATCAGGGAAATCGGCCTTGATTAAAAAATATAAGGAAGGAAATATGATAAAAAAAATAGTTTGTCTGATAGCTGCCATAATTCATTTTACAAGCTTTGCCTGGGCTAATGAAGAAAAGCCTGTGTTCAATGTGATTACCGTTGCCAGCGTGATTACTACGCCTACAGCTAAATACGTCGCTGATAGTATCGAAAAGGCGAAAGAAGAAGGCGCTCAAGGATTAATTATTTTGCTGGACACACCAGGCGGTATGGACACGGCAATGCGCGAGATTGCCAAAAGTCTGCTCAACTCTCCCATTCCGGTAATTGTTTATGTTTATCCTTCCGGCGCGCGCGCAGCGTCAGCAGGTGTGATTATAACCACCGCCGCGCATGTGGCGGCCATGGCGCCCGGCACGAATATCGGCGCGGCACATCCCGTGGCTATCGGTCTTGGCGGCAGCGGAGGTGTGGATAAAACCATGTCTGAAAAAATGGAAAATGATGCCGCCGCTTACGTGCGCAGCATAGCAAAAATCAGAGGCCGCTCGGAGGTATGGGTGGAAAAAGCGGTACGCAAAAGTGAATCCATCACCGCCGAAGAAGCAAAAAAAATGAATGTTATTGATTATGTAGCCGCTGACATTGATAAACTTCTGGCCATGATTGACGGCAAAGAAGTTACGTTGGAAGGCGGGAAGAAAATAAAATTATCGACAAAAAACGCGGCTGTGAACAAGATAGAAATGGGCACAAGGCAAAAGATTCTGGCGGCGATTTCCGATCCGAATATCGCCTACATTCTTTTGCTGATTGGTCTGGCCGGACTGTATTTTGAGTTTTCCAATCCCGGCGCGATTCTGCCCGGCGTTATCGGCGGGATATCTCTTTTGATGGCGTTTTTCGGTTTGGCCACATTGCCTGTAAATTATACGGGAATTTTGCTGATCCTTTTCGGCATCATATTATTTATTGCGGAGATAAAAGTTATGAGTAACGGATTATTAACCATAGGCGGTATTGTATCATTGGCGATGGGTTCGTTAATTATGTTTGAAACGCCGGAGCCGGCACTGCGCATATCATTGCAGGTTTTTATTCCCGCGCTTTTACTAGTTTCAGGATTTTTCATCGTGGTTATCTGGATGGCCATCAAGGCGCAGATGCGTAGGCCCTATACTGGGGTGGAAGCGATGGTAGAAGGTCGGGGAGAAGCTGTTACCGATATCACTAATGAGGGAAGCGTATTCTACCAGGGTGAATACTGGAAAGCACAGAGTCAAAACCCTATACCCAAAGGCGCAAAAGTAAAAATTATAGAAGTAGACGGATTAAAGCTGACCGTTGAAGAGATAAAAAAAGAAGTTTAAATATTAAATAAACATAAAGGAGGAAAATTAAAATGTTAGGAGCTTCGATGCCGTTGATTGTTATTATAGCCTTGGCCATCATGTTTTTGGCTTCGGCGATTAAAGTTTTGAATGAATATGAAAGAGCGGTTATCTTTCGTCTGGGCCGCATTCGGGACGTAAAAGGACCGGGGTTGATTATTATTATTCCCGTCATCGATAAAATCGTCAAGGTCGATATGCGGACAATTACCATGGACGTGCCACCGCAGGATGTTATCACCAAAGACAATGTTTCCATCAAGGTCAGCGCCGTCGTGTATTTCCGGGTTACAGAAGCGAACGCGGCGCTTGTCAACGTCGAAAATTATTTATACGCCACATCACAGTTGGCTCAGACAACGCTACGCAGCGTTTGCGGGCAGATGGAGCTGGATGAAATTCTTTCAGAGCGTGAAAAAATCAATATGCACCTTCAGGGAATATTGGACCGCAGTACGGAGCCATGGGGGATTAAAGTGTCTCTGGTGGAAGTAAAACATATTGACCTGCCTGAGGAAATGAAGCGCGCGATGGCCAAACAGGCCGAGGCGGAAAGAGAAAGAAGAGCAAAAGTCATCAACGCCGAAGGCGAATTCCAGGCCGCGCAAAAGCTGATTGATGCCGCCGCTGTGATGCAGACGCAGCCGATGTCGTTGCAGCTGCGCTATTTGCAGACATTGAATCAGATTGCTGCGGAAAACAGCTCCACTATCGTGTTTCCCCTGCCCATTGATTTGATTAAGCAGTTTTTTAAATAGACGGATAAATTACAAAGAAAAGCGGCCGGATGTAATAATCTGGCCGCTTTTGATGAAAGAATAAGGAGATTTGTTTTATGGCTAAAGACAAGCTAAATATTCTTACTGGCGGCATGATTTTAATTACTTTAGGCGTTTTGATTTATCTTTCCAAAGCGGAGATTTATTCTTTTGGCAAAACATGGCCGATATTGCTCATTGTCGTTGGCATCTGCACACTTATTCAGAGATTCAAGGATATCGGCGGGTGGTTTATTACCGTTGTCGGCGTAATGTTTCTGATTACGGAATTTTACGGCTTACAGCTCTATCAGTATTCCCAGTATATATTGCCGGCAGTGCTGATTATGCTGGGAGTGTTTGTGTTGCTCAAACGTAAAAAATAGGCAATTCAAAAAACGGTAAATCATTTTAAATAATTGCTTTGGCATTTAGGTTTTGCCGCGGAAGGTGAGGTCTCATTATCATGACTGTTGCCCGCAAGATTAAAGCGTCTCTTACGAAATCTTCCATGATCAGAAAGATGTTTGAAGAAGGCGCGGCGATGAAAAAGAAATTCGGCGCGGATAAAGTTTATGATTTCAGCTTGGGCAATCCCAATGTTGAGCCGCCGGAAGAATTTAAAAAAGAGCTGATAAATATTGCCGCGGAAAATATTACGCTGAAGCACGGCTACGCGCCCAACGCTGGTTTCGCGGATACGCGCCAGGCAATAGCCCAAAAGATCAATAAAGCGCACGGGCTGAAACTCTGCGCTGATAATATTGTCATGTCCTGCGGCGCCGCCGGAGCGCTCAATGTCATTTTTAAGTCAATCCTTGATCCGGGGGACGAAGTTATCGTACCCACGCCTTATTTTGTTGAATATCCATTTTATATTGACAATTACCGTGGTGTGGCAAAGTTCGTAAATACTAATGATGATTTTTCCTTAGATATCAATGCCATAGAAGAGGCGATAACCGAAAACACCAAGGCCGTTTTAATTAACACGCCTAATAATCCCACGGGAAAGGTGTATGACAAAAAAAATATATCTGACCTGGCTGAAATGCTCAATCGCAAGGGTGCCGAACTCCTTAAGTCAATTTATCTGATTTCGGACGAGCCTTATAATGAAATCGTTTTTGACAATGTTCCCGTGCCCAGCATTTTGAAAGCGTATAAAAACGCGATTATCGCCTATTCATATTCCAAAACACTTTCTTTGCCGGGGGAAAGAATCGGTTACATCGCCGTGAACCCCGCTATTGACCACGCAAATGATTTACAAAACGCCTTTATCCTGTGCACCAGGATACTTGGTTTTGTTCACGCGCCGGCGCTGATGCAGAGAATCGTGGCTAAACTGCAGGACGCGAAAATTGACGCCTCAGTATATCAGAAAAAACGCGATCTGCTTTGCGATTGCCTGGCAAAAGCGGTATACAAATTAGAAAAACCTCAGGGCGCTATTTATATCGGAAGAGAGTCGTGTATGG
>JBFYYA010000253.1:0-4504 GCA_041310245.1 Syntrophaceae bacterium
CATGGATTTGTTTATGAAATTCATCTGCCTGAGAATTTTGACAACAAAAGACTGGGAATAATCAAGGATAATATAGATAAATTCACAACCTCATCTGTTTTCAATATTTCCCGATTATCCAAAGGGGTAACATCGACTAAAAATATACGGCCTTTTGTGGTAAATATTATGCTCGATTTTCAGAAAAGAAAAATTAAATGCGCTGTGCTTTTTTCACAAAAAGGTTCCGCGAGGGCTGCGGACATCATTACTCACGTTGCCGGATTGACCGAAGCAGAAGGACAAAAAACACACATTGTCAAAACAAAGACTATTTTGAAATGAATTATCGCGGATAAAATTAAAGCTTTTAATAAAAAATAAGCTCTTCGGGCATGATTGGCAACGGTTCCTGGAACACGACTTCGCTTTTACCAAGCTCTTCATAGAGCATCATAATCGTATTTACGTAAATTTGGCTCCGGTTATACTGAAAAATTGCCTTGCGCTTTTTTTCAACAGACGCTTTCTCTGACCAGCCTGAACGCTTCAGATAATGCGCCATACTGGCTTTTGCGTCTTTCATGTTAAAAGGGCTCGCGATCCCGTCTCCGTCTCCGTCAATTCCGTAACTGTTGAACGTGGAAGGAATAAATTGCGCCGGCCCCATGGCTCCGGCAAACGAGCCCATGATACTTACCGGATCAATACTAAGCTTATAGGCAATTTGCGCAAGATGATAAAGCTCCCCCAATGCCCAATTCGCCCTTCTATGCGCCCGGTTAATAGTTGCATCATCATATAATAACGGATACTGCTCAGCGTATATTTCCTGGATTCTGCGGAAATAATCAGGATCAAGCAAAAACGCCATATTTGTATAAGCGGTAACAACATTATATGGCATGGGGTACGTGCCCAGTCTTGATTCGACTATTAATATTGCCGTGATAATTTGCGGGGAAGTGCCAAAACGTTTTTCCAGAGATGACAGGAATTCCTGGTTTTCCCTGATAAAATTTCTGCCGCTCGCGATATGCCGGGGATCGATATTCATAACTGACGGCTTTTCCACGCTTCCAGAAGGACTCGAATAAAATAGATTCTGAATTATTATATCCGGCCTAAGCGATACGCGGGAATCGTTTAACATGCCTTGAACCAAAGATCTTTCCAACCCCTTTTCTACAAGGCGGTCTTCGATAAAATTACGCGAAAGATCATTCCACGCCCAGGCAAGCGTGCCATGCAGAAACAAAACTGTTACTGTAAAGATTGCGATTATTGTTTTTATCATTCCCTGATCTTTCTATCTTCGCGGCAAAATCAATTCTTTATCAATTTACGGTTTTATTTTACACTTTCCTCTCATCATGCGCAAGGTGATTTATGCTTTTTAACCGCGCTTAAGCTTTTATGCTTTTTTCCGTAAGTCGCGATTTTTATTTTTGCCGTGCATTTTTCCGCAAAAAAAATTTTGTGTTTCTTTTTTCTTTCCTTCCTTGCAAATGCTCAAGAAATTCTGTATGGAACTCTTATAATCTGCAGGAGGAAAATACATGAATGTTTTAGTAACCTACTATTCGGAAACCGGTAATACAAAAAAAATCGCTTCAGCCATTTATGACGCGATAGACACTGACAAGGAAATTAAAGCTGTACAAGATGCAGAAACTGCCGCGGGATTTGATCTTATTTTTTGCGGATTTCCCGTTCACGCGCACAGTGTTCCAAGCAAAGCTATAGATTTTATTAAACAATTATCGCAAAAACAAAAAGTCGCGTTTTTTTCAACGCACGGCTCGCTGCGCGGCGGCCAGCTTCCCAAGCAGGCTTTTGAGCACGCGATAAGCCTGGCTGTAAAAGCCAATATTTTAGGCCATTTCGGCAGCCGCGGTCAGGTGAATCAAAAGGTTATTGATATGCTTTTGAAAAACCCTGAACACAAAGCGTGGGGTGAAGAAGCCCAAAGCGCTATCGGGCATCCCGACGAGCATGATTTAGCCGATGCCAGGAAATTCGCCGCAGAAATGATCGCAAAAGCAAGGAATTGATGTAAAATCTCCTTTTTGCCCGCTTAAAAATCCGTTTTGTTATCTACTTAAATTGTATTGACAAACGTCTGCAAATTGTCTATAAGCGTCAATCTTAATTTTAGCTAAGGATATAAACGATGTACGCAGTTATTAAAACAGGTTCCAAACAGCACAAAGTAAGCGAAGGAGAAGTTTTATCAGTCGAAAAACTTACCGCGGAAAAAGGAACCGAAGTGGTTTTTGATGAAGTTTTGATGGTTTCCGGTGATAATGTTGTTAAGATCGGTAAACCTTTTGTGGAAGGCGCTAAAGTTTTCGGCCAGGTAATCGAGCAGACAAAAGGCCCCAAAATTCAGGTGTTCAAAAAGAAACGCCGCAAAGGTTATCATAAAAAAACCGGTCATCGCCAGGAATTAACCAGCATGAGAATTACGAAAATAGCGATATAGGCGTAAGCGGAGGAAGTAATGGCACATAAAAAAGGACAGGGAAGTTCCCGTAACGGAAGAGACAGCAACTCGCAGCGGCGCGGCGTAAAGGTTTACGCGGGACAGAAAATTAACGCGGGTTCGATAATCGTGCGTCAGGTGGGCACAAAAATTCATCCGGGCAACAACGTGGGCATGGGTAAAGATTTTACGCTTTTCTCTCTGATCAACGGTATAGTAAAATTTGAAAGACTTGACAAAACAAGAAAAAAGGTAAGCGTTTACGCTTCATAAATATATTTTCCAGTATATTTAATTAAAAGGCGCTTTCCCAAGCGCCTTTTTAATTTGTAAATAATATTATGAAATTTGTCGATGAAGCCAAAATTTACATTAAAGCCGGCCACGGCGGGCGCGGCTGTGTAAGTTTCCGGCGTGAAAAATTTGTGCCGCGCGGTGGGCCTGACGGAGGTGACGGCGGCAAAGGCGGCGATGTTATTTTTCGCGCGACGGAAAAACATCGGACACTGCTGGATTTCAAATACCGCCAGCACCATATGGCGAAAAACGGCGGGCACGGATCCGGCAATAACCGCACTGGCAGAAGCGCGCCGGATCTGGAAATTTTGGTGCCTGTCGGAACAATCGTCAAAGACGCCGAAACCAGGGAAGTGCTTGCCGATTTGTCACAGGTTGATCAGGTTTTTGTCGTCGCGCGCGGCGGTATCGGCGGAAAAGGCAACGCGCATTTTGCCACATCCACGCATCAGACACCCAGATTCGCTCAGGAAGGCATGGATGGCGAAGAGCGCTGGATTTTTCTGGAATTAAAACTTCTGGCTGACGTCGGCATTATTGGTTTTCCCAATGCCGGCAAATCAACTTTCATTTCCCGCATTTCCGCGGCCAGGCCAAAAATCGCCGATTATCCCTTTACCACTTTAACTCCTCATTTAGGCGTCGTCAGGCATTCAACTGCCGAAAGCTTTGTCATTGCCGACATACCCGGGCTGATTTCCGGCGCGCATGAAGGGGTTGGCATGGGCATAAAATTCTTGAAGCACGTGGAAAGAACGTCATTACTGTTGCATATAATCGATGTTTCGGCAGAACCCTATACGGATGCCTGGAAAAATTATACGACCATCAACAATGAACTAGAATGTTACGACTCATCCATGCTGGCCAAGCCGCAAATAGTCGCCTTGAATAAAATAGACCTCCCTTTTGTCAGAGAGAAGGCAAAAAAAGAAGTTGCGCTATTTAAAAAAAAGGGAATAATACTTCATCCTTTTTCCGCGGTAACCGGAGAGGGGCTTGATAAGATACTCAACAAAATTGTGAGCACGATCAATAAATAGCAAAAGAAAACGTCATGAAAAATATTCGCGAGGAAATATTCGCCAAGGCAAAAATAATTCTTGTCAAAATTGGCTCCGCGGTACTTACCGGTACTGACGGCCTTGATTTAAAAATCATTAATTCCCTGGTGCGAGAAATGACCGCGCTTATTGATAAAGGATGCACAATTGTACTGGTCAGTTCCGGCGCTATCGTTTCCGGAAAACATCGGTTAAATATTACCGGATCGCTGAAAAGCATCCGCGAAAAACAGGCCGCGGCCGCCATCGGACAGGGAAGATTGATGCGTGTTTATTCCAAATCTTTCGAGAAACGTGGACATTATGTCGCGCAAATACTTCTTACTCTTTCCGATCTTTCTGACCGTCAGAGATATTTAAACATCAGAAACACTCTTTCCACTTTAATGGAGTGGGGGGTAACTCCCATCATCAACGAAAATGATTCTGTTGCCGTCGATGAAATAAAATTCGGCGATAATGATACCCTTGCCGCGATGATTGCCAATATGGTTGAAGCCGATCTGTTTATTAACCTGACCAGCACTGAAGGCTTATATGACTGCAATCCTTCCAGCGGCAAAAAAGCCAAGCTTATTTCTTTGGTGCGCGAATTCACTGATGAAATTGAATGCGCCGCGACAAACGAAACCAGCGCTGTCGGCATGGGCGGAATGAAAAGCAAAGTCCTCGCGGCAAA
>JBFYYA010000254.1:0-3068 GCA_041310245.1 Syntrophaceae bacterium
CGGTAATTTTCAGAACATGAATTGTCCGCATGAAAAGCCGCCCGAACTTGTCGTAATAAGGCCTTTGCGGATCATCAACGTTGTATCTGCCCAAAACGGGATGAGGCGCGAACTCGCCCAGCGCCGGGCGGAAAAAATAATCTTCGTGTTTCATAATTTCGTTTTCGTTGAGCAGGTGCGAAAAGTTGAATATTTCGCCGTTAACATTTATCGCCAGATGGCCCAGAAAAGATGTGTGGTACTTGGTAAGGCGTTCGTTAAAATAAAGTTCGATAAAAGGTGAGGCCGGCGTGCGTGGTTCCGGCCACATGATAATAATTTTATTTCCTGTTTCATAATCGCGCTGGGGCAGTAGTCGGGCACAGACTTTAAGTCCGGTAAAATGCTTCAGGTAGCCGCTCCAGATTTTTTCGTTCTCCAGAACATTTGCACCGTCTTCTGTCAGGAGGTAAGCATCCACGTCTTTTGCGGTTAATATTCCTCTGTAGATGTTTTCTTTCATGAAAGCCTTTTGGTTGTAATATTTACTCGGCGCGTTTCACGCGCGATCAGGTATTTATATATATAACATATAAATGTTTTTTTCAGCGTTGATTGTCAAGGATAAATATAAGCCCCCGGTTTATCAAAAAGCGGGGGTTAACAGATTGGCGCGCTTAGATTATCTCAGCCACGCCGGATTCTGGCTACATTGGCGTCGATTCGCTGATAGAAGAAATGGGCGAACTGTTTATCGCCGAGCAGTTCAATTTTTATGATAACTTTGGTTACCTTTCTTTCAAATGGCAAAATTTCAATCTGCAAAGGCTCTTTGCATTTTACTTCCAGTGCATGCCCTTTTTTTACGGGAGGTTTTTTACGGACTACTTTTAAATTCAGCTGTTGAGAAGATAATATTACCGCTCGCTGTATGGTGTTTATATCCGCGGCGTAATATTTAACGGACTGATGCTCTATCCAGCCGACATAACCGTCATAGATTGTGCCAATAACCGGAACAATTGTCACGAGTCCGGCGCAACCAAAGATAATATTAAAAGCGAAAAACAAGCAAACGCCCCAGATTATTTTTTTCATTTTTTTCTCCATTATTTTGTGGATCATTTTGTTGAGCTACCGGCTAGTCTGGAGCAAACAGATAGCGAGATGGAAAATGGTGTAGGAGGCATCACAATTAAGCTTGTCGGTAGCCATATTAATAACTATTAAAAACGATGCAATGTTTGCTCCATTATAGAATATCCTTAGTAATAAAAAATTTGAGTGATGGCTAAAAATGATCCAGCCGAGTTTCGGTTGGTAAAATACACAAATAAAATCTGTCAAATGATCCAGGTACAGTGATGGAAACTGACTCGTGTAAGTTCTTAATTTGAAAGTTGTAAGTTTGTCCTGGCTGCAGGTGAACTTGCCGGACTGTTGGTTTTTTAGGGGATATTTACTGACCGAAGGTGGTTTTCACTAATGTAACGTCTCAAATTCCGCCGCCATGGCCGCCCGCGCCGATACCAAAACCTACGCCGGTGGTGCCTTTTACGGAAGGTTCGGGAATAACAATCTGCACTTTATACCTGCATGCTTCGTCTTTAATGTTTTCCCAGATGTTGATTCTATAATCGAGCGCGATAGCGACAAAGCCAAATATTTCCTCACCGGCTTTTATGGCGTATTTACTTAACTGCGGAATGGTTTGCTTTTCCATCGGATCTAACTCATCAAGGCTTTTTATAGTTATCTCACGCGGGAAATCCGTGCAGACCTTGGCGTCATTTTTTATAAAGACAACTCCTGCCAGAGTTTTATCCGGAACACCTTCGGGATTATACAGCTTTATAATACGTTCGAACTGAATGTCGGGAACTTCCTTAACCTCGTGTTTCTTTATCACAGTGCCCATGCTGGCGCAGCCGGACAGAAAAAGAGAAACCAGTCCGGCCGCTACAAGGGTAATTGATATTTTAATTACTTTATTCATGCCCCTGTTGAAGACAGGAAACACAGCTTACTGTTTTTTTGCCAGGCTCGCGGCAAGCTGTCTGTTTCTGTTAAACTCCGCGGTATTGACAATGCCTTTTTTAGCTTGGCTTTGCGCGGCTAGATCTGTCATCTGCTGGACTCTTTCATCGCTTGGCGGATGCGTGCTGAAAGCGTCGGAAAGACTCTTGGTGATGGAAGAGTTGGCAGAACCGCCTTGTTTTTCCACCGCCAGAAGTTTTTCATAAAATTTACCAACCTCATTTTTATCATATCCGGCATTTACCGCGAGGCGAAATCCGATGCGGTCTGCTTCCATCTCGTCTTCTCGCGAGTTGACAAGAAATTTATATTTTTGGGCAAGCAAGCCGCCGCCCGCGCCGACAACTCCTCCCAATAAAGCGGCCTGCGCCAGGCAGGCAGTGTCGCCTTTATCGCAAAGCAGCGCGCCGAGCCCCAGGCCTATCGCGCCGCCCAGTATCGCGCCGCCGCCCGCGTAGAGCCATGTTTTCTTATTTTCCTGTTCCATAATATACATTCTCTCGGCGGCATGACGCGCCACAACATGGCCGATTTCATGCGCGACAACTCCGGCCAGCTCTGCCTCTGTGGTGGCCATGGCAATTAGCGGCATCGTGACAAAAACCTTTCCGGCAGGCATCGCAAAGGCGTTTACCTGCGCGACGTCAACAACCGAAAACTCATAATGATAGGGATTGCCCTCCAGTTTATTTGCGCGGACGATTTTCATCCCGAGATAGGAAATGTATTTTTGCAATTCCTGATTGTTTGCCGGGGGGTAATCTTTCAACATTTGCGGCATGGCTTCTTTGGTCAGGCGTTCTTCATCCTGAACTGTAAGATGCGTTACCTGGCCGACATTGGATCCTTCGCGATAACGCGAGCTTTGTGTCGGCGCGCACGCCGCAACAACAAACAAAAAAAGTATTAATATAGGTATAGTTATTTTTTTCATGGTTTTTGCTCCTTTATTGTAGTTCGTTATGAATATTAACGCTTTCGGTCTTTTTTTACAACTTTTATCCATATCTTGCCTCAAAGGCGCTAATGTTATATAAAAACAAATCATTATC
>JBFYYA010000255.1:0-4984 GCA_041310245.1 Syntrophaceae bacterium
CCCATGCTTCTTTTGCGGCGGAGCAGATCCTGCGCCAGTACCCGGAAATCGATTTGATTGTTATCGGCGAAGCGGAAGACACTATCGCCGAGATTACGCCTGTGTTAAAACAGAAAAATAAATGGCGTGATATTCGCGGCCTTGCGTACAGAGAAAACGACGATGTTATCATTACGGACAAAAGACCTTTTATTACCGATGTGGACAGAATCAACCTGCCGGCCAGACACCTCTTGCCCATTTCCCGATACCGCGCGCTGGGTTTTCCCGTCAGCATGATTACGAGCCGCGGGTGCCCCAATGCCTGTATTTTTTGCCTGGGGCGTAAAATGGTCGGCGCTAAAATTCGCCGCCGCGCGGCAGATCGTGTGCTCGATGAAATTGAACAGATACTTGATTTGGGTTTTGAACGCATCAACATCGCTGATGACTTATTCACATCCGATAAAAAAAGAGTTCTGGAAATCTGCCAGGGCATAAATAAGCGCAATCTTAAATTCGGCTGGAGCGCTTTTGCCCGCGTCGATACGGTCAATCCGGAAATACTTGCGGCTATGGCCGCAGCCGGGTGTGATTCGGTCAGTTTTGGCGTGGAAACCGGCGATCCGCAGATGCTCAAACGTATCAGGAAGGGAATTAAACTAGAGCACGCCGCTCCCGCCGTGCAGATGTGCAAAGACGCGGGAATAGTTCCCCATGTGTCTTTTATTGTTGGCCTGCCGGGCGAAACGGCGGAAACCATGCAGGCTTCCGATCGTTTGGCGCGCAGTCTGAATGTGCTTTACGGATATCATTATCTGGCGCCTTTTCCCGGCACTACCGTGCGGGAGCAGATTGAGAAATACGATCTGGAAATACTCACCGACGACTGGGCAAAATACGACGCCAACGACGCGATTGTCCGCACCAAAGCCCTGGCGCCGGAAGATATACGCGCTTTTGTCGCCCGTTATGACAGAGAAATGTATACAGATTGGGAAAAGTTACTGGCGGGATACGTGAACAAAACCAACGCGCCGCTGGAGAATATGCGAGTGGAAGGCTACTGGCGCATGCATCTGACCTATAAAATTTTGAAAAATGATTTGGTTGAAAAATACGGCCTGATTGAAACGGCGCTGTGCAACGGTTCTCAGGAAAACGCGCTGAGGGAGTTGAGTAATAGAATAATTGTTGAAACAGGAGCTGAACCGCAAATCGTGAATCACACGATGAGTGATTTTGTCCGGCGCGGTTACATAACGGCAAAAACGTCTGATGAAGGATGCTGCTGGATGTGGTCTGACGATATTTGATCGCGTCATACCGCTATTTTTTGCGCTTTAGTATTCCCAAAGAAACAAACATCGGCATTTCTTCGTATTGCCCAGAGGCAACGGCAAGCTGATAAACCCGATAAGGTGCCTGGCCGCCCTTGGCCGGATCGGGAAAAATATCGTGAAAGACGAGATAACCGCCGGGCGTCAGATGTTTTGCCCAAACCTCGTAGTCTTTGAGCACTGATTCGTAGGCGTGGCTGCCGTCAATAAAAATCAAACCAAGCGGGGTCTGCCAGTTTCGCCCAACTGTTTCTGAATGTCCGATAATGGGAATAACCGTATCTTCCAGGCCAAAGTCTAAAAGTGTCCGTCGGAAAAACGGCAGTGTGTCGATAAGCCCGGTTTGATCATCGAGAAAATCAGGGTCAAAGTACTCTTGCCCGGGCTGCTGCTCTTCCGAACCGCGATGATGATCCAGAGAAAAAAATACGGCATTATTTTTCTTACAGGCTTCTCCTATAAATACTGCAGATTTGCCACAGTAGCTGCCGATTTCCAAGCAGGGACCTTTTTTGCTGGCCGTAAACGCCAGTTCATGAAGATATTCTGACTCACGTTCATCCAGAAACCCCTTTATTTTATCAATTTTTGTTTTGTCTATTTTCAATTTGGCGTATCTCCGGTGAGAAAAATATTTTAGTTTGAATAAACTTCAAAAGCGTAAAAAGCAAGGTTTATAAAGGTGATTTTTTACATATTGACTGAAAAAATATTCACTTTTCCCTTGAAAATAACTATATATAGTGGTAGTGTGCTATAAAACCACAATATGTAGCGTTTCGCACGGGAAATATTAATTTCTTTTTCATATTATTACGGAGGGGTAATGAACACAAAGATCAGAAAGAGGGACGGCCGCTTAGTAAAATTCAACGCGGAAAAAATAACCAAAGCAATTGCCAGAGCAGGCACAGCCACGGGAGATTTTGATAATAAAGAAGCAAAGAAGCTCACCATCAAGGTATTAAATCTTGCCGAACAATTATTTAACGGCAAGATTTTAACCGTGGAAGAGATTCAGGATATTGTCGAAGAAGTTTTGCTCCAGTCTTCTTATCGGCAGACCGCCAAGTCATATATTATCTACCGCGATCAACACGCTCGTTTAAGAGACATTACCAATAAGATGGAAGTTGATCTTGTTGACCAATATTTAAAAAAGTCCGATTGGAAAATAAACGAAAACAGCAATATGGATTACTCGCTCCAGGGGTTGAATAATTATATTTCCTCGGAAGTGAGCAAGGTTTACTGGCTTAACGAAATTTACACGCCGGAAATCAAAAAGGCCCATAACGAGGGAGATTTTCATATTCATGATTTGAGCCTGCTTTCTGTTTATTGCGTGGGCTGGGATTTATACGATTTGCTTTTGCAGGGTTTCCGCGGTGTTTCCGGTAAGGTGGAAAGCAAACCAGCCAAGCATCTGCGTAGTGTTTTAGGACAGGTTGTAAATTTCTTCTACACGCTGCAGGGCGAAGCGGCCGGGGCGCAGGCTTTTTCTAATTTTGATACTTTACTCGCGCCATTTATCCGCTATGACAAGTTAAGTTTTACAGAAATCAAGCAGGCGCTGCAGGAATTTATTTTTAATATTAATGTTCCCACCCGGGTTGGCTTTCAGACGCCTTTTACCAATGTAACTCTGGATGTAACCGTTCCCAAATATTACGCTGATCAGGGCGTGATTATCGGCGGTGTTCCCCAGAAGGAAACATATAAAGAATTTCAGGAAGAGATGAATCTTTTTAACAAGGCCTTTCTGCAGGTGATGGCAGAAGGTGATGCCAAGGGAAGGGTATTTACTTTTCCTATTCCGACTTACAATGTCACGCGCGATTTTAACTGGGACGACCCCAATTTGAAAGATTTGTGGGAGATGACGGCTAAATACGGCGTGCCTTATTTTTCTAATTTTATCAATTCCGACATGAATCCCGAAGACGCGCGCAGCATGTGCTGCCGTCTGCGTATCGATAACCGCGAACTGGAAATGCGCGGCGGTGGACTTTTCGGTTCCAATCCACTTACCGGCTCCATCGGCGTTATCACCATCAACATGCCGCGTATCGGATTTCTTGCCAAATCAAAAAAGGATTTCATGCAGCGTCTGGAAAATTTAATGGAAATAGCCAAAGAGAGCCTGGAAACTAAAAGGAAAGTTCTGGAAAACTTTACCAACAGCGATCTTTACCCCTACACCAAATATTATTTGCGCAATGTTAAAGAAAGATTTGATGAATATTGGAAGAATCATTTTTCTACAATCGGCCTGGTCGGCATGAATGAAGCTTGCCTGAATTTGCTGGGCAAAAATATTGCTTCTAAAGAGGGGCAGGAATTTACGAAATATGTTCTCGATTTTATGAGAAATAAACTGATAGATTTTCAGAAGGAAACAGAGAATAACTACAATCTGGAATCAACGCCGGCCGAGGGCACTTCATATCGTCTGGCCAAAATTGATAAGGAAAAGTATCCGAGTATTATTTGCGCCAGCAATGGTAACGGTAACGGCAGGTCGAAAAAGTGCGAGCCTTTTTACACCAACTCCACTCAGCTACCGGTTAATTACACGGATGATATTTTTGAAGCACTTGATTTGCAGGATGAAATTCAGACACGTTATACCGGAGGTACCGTTTTTCACACTTTTGCCGGAGAGCGCGTGGATAATCCGCAGGCTGTAAAATCGTTAGTTCATAAAATATGTTCCAATTACCATCTGCCTTATGTGACCTTCACGCCGACTTTCAGCGTTTGTCCGTCGCACGGTTACATTAAAGGCGAAAATCCAAAATGCCCGACCTGTAATGATAATTGCGAAGTATACTCGCGGGTGGTTGGTTATTTACGCCCTGTCAAACAATGGAATAAGGGAAAGCAGGCGGAATTTAACGCGCGTCAGGTATTTCGGTTTCAGTAAGAAGAGATCAGTAAAAAAACGCTTATAAAGCCCTGTCCGCATGAAGGGCTTTAATATTTGGTTAAGAGAAAGATTATAATGAAAATTGGTGGACTGCAAAAAGTATCGCTCATTGATTACCCCGGCGCGATTTGCGCAATTGTTTTTTCACAGGGATGCAATTTCAAGTGCGGATATTGCCACAATCCGGAACTGGTTGATCCGGAGAGATTTGGCCAGTGTATCGATGAAAAAAAAATCATGGAATTCTTGGCTACGCGCAGGGGCAAGCTCGATGCCGTATCGATTACCGGCGGTGAGCCGACTATCCAAAAAGATTTACTTGGATTTGTAAAAAAAATCAAAAAGATGGGATTTGCCGTCAAGATTGATACCAACGGCTCTCAGCCGCAGGTGCTAAAAGATCTGCTCAAGGCTAAGCTGCTTGATTTTATCGCTATGGATGTTAAAGCGCCGCTCGGAAAATATGAAAGAATTACCATGGCTTCTGTGGATACACAGTCAATGCAAGAAAGCATCGGGCTTATTATAAAATCGAAAATTCCTCACGAATTTCGCACGACTGTAGTGGAGGCGCAGCTAAATGGTGATGATATCATAGAAATATCCAAAATGATTTCCGGCGCCAGCAGCTATGTCATGCAAAAATTTATACCCACCAAGACGTTGAATAAAAAGTATCTCAAAGAAAAATCATTATCGGATGATGAATTGGAACAGCTCAAAAAACGCATTGAAA
>JBFYYA010000256.1:0-3861 GCA_041310245.1 Syntrophaceae bacterium
ACCTGCCTGCCGACAACGGCGCGCGTGACGTTTTTTTCTCTTTCTTCGTCTGTTTCCCCCACGCACATAATGGGCTTTAAACCGGCGGCCAGGGCTTTTTTGACTTTCAGATTTACATCGGCGTCTTTTTCGTGAAAATATTTGCGCCGTTCCGAATGGCCGATAAGCACATGCGTACAGCCGATATCTTTCAGCATCACGGGCGAAACTTCGCCCGTGAAAGCTCCCCTATCTTCATAAAACATGGTTTGCGCCGCCAGCGCTACGCGCGAACCTTTAATCGTTTGCGAAACGCTTTGTAAAGATGTAAAAGGCGGGGCCAGAATAACCTCTCCTTTTTTTATAGAGGCAGTTCCGTCTTTAATTGCTTTAGCCAGTGCCACCGCCTCGGCGATGGTGTTATTCATTTTCCAGTTTCCGGCAACAATCCATGTTCTCATTCTTTTTTCTCCTTATTTATTAAGCGCCGCGATTCCCGGCAGGGTTTTGCCTTCGAGCAATTCCAGAAACGCGCCGCCGCCGGTGGAAATGTAGGACATTTTAGTGTTAAGGCCTGCCTGCTTGATGGCGGTTTCCGTATCGCCACCGCCGATAATAGAAATCGCTCCGGAATTAGCTACAATTTTGGCCAGCGCGAATGTTCCCTTGCTGAAAGGAGCCAGCTCAAACATGCCCACAGGTCCGTTCCAGACAATTGTTTTGACATCTTTCAAAACGTCGGAAAACAAAGCAATTGTGGCAGGGCCGATATCGAGTCCCATCCAGTCTTCGGGTATATTTTTTATGTCGCAGACCTTCACCTCGGCATCCGCCGACGCGGTTTTAGCAATCACAGCATCCACCCGCAATATGAACTGCACATTTTTTTCTTTGGCTTTTTGCATGATTTTACGCGCTGTATCGAGCATTTCTTCTTCGCACAGCGATTTGCCCACTTCCAATCCCTGGGCTTTTAAAAAAGTAAAAGACATACCGCCGCCGATAAGTAGTTTATCCACTTTTTCGATCAGGTTTTCCAACAAGCCGATTTTGTCGGCAACCTTCGCGCCGCCGATGATGGCGGCAAGCGGCCGCGCAGGATTGATCAGGGCTTTTTGGAAATATTCAATTTCGTTTTTCAGCAAAAATCCCGCGCCGCAGGTTTTGACAAAATCAGTAATAGCCGAGTTAGATGCCGCCGCACGATGCGAAACAGCAAAAGCGTCGTCAATATAGATGTCGCAAAGGGAGGCAAGCTCTTTGGCAAACGCCGCGTCATTTTTATCTTCGCCCGGATTAAAGCGCAGATTTTCCAGCAACACAACATCGCCGTCTTTCATTTTGTTGACGGCGGTCTGAACTTTTTCCCCCACGCAGTCATCGACAAAAATAACTTCCTGCTGAATCAGTCCGGAAAGTATTGGTACCACCGGCCCCAGCGACATTTCCTCCACGCGCTTGCCTTTGGGGCGTCCCAAATGCGAGGCGATGATGATTTTTGCTCCCTTTTCCAGAGCGTAGTTAATGGTTGGTATGTGCGCGCGCACGCGGTTATCGCTCGTAACTTTTCCTTCTTTTATCGGAACGTTAAAATCCACGCGCAAAAAAACTTTTTTGCCCTTCATTTCAATCTGATCAATGTACTTCATTTTACTGCCCTGCCTTTTTATGTTCTATTTCATAATGAAAGAGAGCAGATCCAGCATTCTGCTGGAAAAGCCCCATTCATTATCATACCAGGAAATTACTTTTATCATTCTCCCGCCGATTACCGTCGTGCTGGGCAAATCCACAATCGATGAATAGGGATTGCCGTAAAAATCGCGCGAAACCAGCTCTTCGTCCGTGCAGGAAAGAATTCCTTTCATCGAGCCTTCGGCGTATTTTCTGAATTTCGCGTTAAGTTCATCTTTGTTTGTTTCCTTGGACAAAACGGCGACAAAATCCACCATGGATACATTCGGTGTCGGCACACGCACAGCCATTCCGTCGAGCTTGCCTTTCATTTCCGGAATCACTTCAGATATGGCTTTGGCCGCGCCTGTGGTGGTGGGAATCATGGATAAAGCAGCGGCGCGCGCCCTTCGCAGATCCTTGTGCGCCTCGTCCGCGACAACCTGATCGTTGGTGTAAGAATGAATGGTTGTCATTAATCCGTATTCCACGCCGAATTCCTTGTGCAGTATTTTGACAATGGGTGCCAGACAGTTTGTGGTGCACGAACCCATCGAGATAATGCTGTGTTTATTTTTATCGTAATCTTCCTCATTGACGCCAAGAACAAAAGTCACATCGGGATTTTTTGCCGGAGCGGAGATAACTACTTTTTTGGCGCCCGCCTTGAGATGCTTTTCCGCGCCCGCGCGGTCGGTGAATCTGCCGGTGCTTTCCAGCACGACATCCACGCCCAGTTCTTTCCAGGGCAGATTTTCCGGCTCTCTTTCGGTAAATGCTTTTATTTCTTTGCCGTCTACAATAATCGATTTTTCCGTGTCTTTAACTTCGGCGTTCATTATTCCGTGAACAGAATCGTATTTTAGAAGATGCGCCAGAGTTTTGGTATTTGCCAGATCGTTTACGGCGACAAATTCCACATCTTTACTTTTAAAACCGGCTCGATACACCAGCCGGCCAATTCTTCCAAAACCGTTGATAGCGATTTTTATGGGCATAATTACCTCCTTTTTTTAACAATTAATCAAAAAGACGAAGTTGTGTCAACATGTACTGAACTAAAAGCTAAGTAATCGTTTTACTTGCAGAATGTTTGTTGATCCGGTCAGCCACTGTGTTTCGCCCCGCGTTATTACTATTAAATCGTTCGCAGATAAAAAGGCGTCAGGTAACACCGCGCGCGCCGCTTTTTCCAGCAGTTGGGCAGACAGATCGGCATCCTGCGCGAGGTACGGAAAGCAACCCCGGATCATGGCCAGCCGCCGGACGGTTTTTTCATCCGGTGATAAAGACAAAATCGGCTGCCGTGGGCGAAAACGCGCGATAAAGCGCGCGGTATCACCGGAAAGAGTGCGCGAGACGATGATTTTCGCGTCTAAGTGGTCGGCCAGCACGCAGGCGGCATGCGCCACCGATTCGGAAACTTCTTTCTGGGGTTTCATCTCCAGATAATCACTATAGGGGAATCCCGTTTCCGCCGTGCGGCAGATTTTATCCATAAAGGTTATCGCTTCGACGGGATAGTTTCCCGAAGCGCTTTCTTCAGAAAGCATGACGGCGTCTGTTCCGTCCAGAACGGCGTTGGCCACGTCAGCTGCTTCCGCTCTGGTCGGCCGGGGCGACTCCACCATGGAACGAAGCATCTGCGTGGCGGTAATCACAAATTTTCCATGACTGCCCGCTTCTTTGATAATTTTTTTCTGGATTAAAGGTACATCCTCCAACGGAATTTCCACGCCCAGATCCCCGCGCGCCACCATCACGCCTTCAGAAGCCGCGATGATTTCCGCAAGATTGTCCAGGGCTTCATGCTTTTCAATTTTGGCTACCACGGGAGTGTCTTTCTTCAGCTGTTTAATTATTTCCCGGACGCTGATAATATCCTGCGCCGTCTTGACAAAAGAAACGGCCACATAATCGACGTTATTTGCCAGGCCGAAGAGCAAATCTTCTTTATCTTTTTGAGTGACGGCGGGGGCGCGTATCGTGCCAGTGGGCAGATTGATTCCCTTATTAGAAGTGAGCAGGCCGCCGGTTACGACACGGCACAAAATTTCGGAAGTTCTTGTTTCCAGAACATTCAGCTCCAGAAGGCCGTCGGCCAGAAGAATCCGATCGCCTGGGCGCACTTCATCAGGCAGAGAGGTATAGGCAACAAAAACGCGCTTTGGGCCGGAATTACCTTGATTTGTGGTGAGTACAATTTCG
>JBFYYA010000257.1:0-2968 GCA_041310245.1 Syntrophaceae bacterium
TTATGAGAAGCGACCTGATGAAAAAAGGATTGGAAAGAGCGCCGCACCGTTCGCTCTTTAAAGCCATGGGCTACACCGATGAGGAAATTTCCCGTCCTTTAATCGGCGTGGTCAATTCCGCCAACGAAATCGTTCCCGGCCATATCCATCTGGATATCATCACTGAAGATGTTAAAGCGGGTATCCGCATGGCCGGCGGCACGCCGGTGGAGTTTCCGGTAATCGGCGTTTGCGACGGCATCGCCATGGGGCACGCGGGCATGAAATATTCGCTGGCCAGCCGCGAGCTTATCGCTGATTCCATTGAAATTATGGCAACGGCGCATCCTTTTGACGCGCTCGTTTTTATTCCCAACTGCGATAAAATTATTCCCGGCATGCTGATGGCGGCTCTCCGTCTCAACATTCCGTGCATTTTCATCAGCGGCGGGCCAATGCTCGCGGGAAAAATGGAAGGCAACACTTACGACCTCATCAGCGTTTTTGAAGGTGTGGGCGCGGTCAAAGCCAAAAAAATGACACTCAATCAATTGAAAAAAATCGAGGACTGCGCCTGTCCGGGCTGCGGCTCGTGTTCCGGGATGTACAC
Source organism: Syntrophaceae bacterium (assembly GCA_041310245.1). GTDB lineage: Bacteria > Desulfobacterota > Syntrophia > Syntrophales > Smithellaceae > UBA4810. The sequence continues at coordinate 590 of JBFYYA010000257.1, forward strand.
CGCCAATTCCATGAACTGTGTTACGGAAGCTCTGGGATTAGGGCTTCCCGGAAACGGCACAATTCTCGCCGTGCAGGCCGCGCGCCGCAGGCTGGCCAAACAGGCGGGGATGAAAATCATGGAACTTTTCAAAAAGAACATCAAACCGCGAGATATTGCCACGCTGGCTGCTTTCAAAAACGCCATTGCCGTGGATATGGCGCTGGGCTGTTCCACCAACACCGTTTTGCATATTCCGGCGGTCGCGCATGAGGCAGGAATAAAACTTGATTTGGATCTGTTCAATAAAATCAGCGAAAAGACGCCCAACCTCTGTAAATTAAGTCCGGCCGGTCATCATCACATTGAAGACCTTGATGCGGCAGGCGGCATTCAGGCCGTCATGAAAGTAATCAACACACTGGGCGTGATTGATAAAAAATGCATTACCGTCACCGGTAAAAAAGTGGAAGAAAATTTAAAATCCGCCTGTGTATTGGATGAAAGCGTAATCCGTCCTTTGAATAATCCCTATTCGCCGCAGGGCGGTATTGCGATTCTGCGCGGGAATCTCGCGCCGGACGGAGCTGTGGTGAAACAATCTGCCGTTTCGCCGGGCATGCAGGTGAACGATGGCAAAGCCAGAGTTTTCAATTCCGAAGACGACGCGATCAAAGCAATCCTCGGCAAGAAAATTAAACCGGGCGATATCGTCGTTATCCGCTACGAAGGCCCGAAAGGCGGCCCCGGAATGCGTGAGATGCTTTCGCCCACTTCAGCCATTGTCGGCATGGGTCTGGATAAAACCGTCGCGCTTTTAACCGACGGGCGTTTCAGCGGCGGTACACAGGGCGCGGCTATCGGACACGTCTCGCCGGAAGCGGCGGAAGGCGGCCCCATCGCGCTGGTCAAAGAAGGAGATATTATCTCCATCAACATTCCGGAAAAAACTTTAACGCTGAAAGTGAACGACAAGGAACTGGAAAAACGCCAAAAATCACTTAAACCCAGAAAACCAGCCATTACCACCGGGTACCTGGCACGTTATGCGAAAATGGTGACTTCTGCGTCGACGGGCGCAGTATTCAAGGATTAGTTACAATTTAAAGCAACTCTGTCATTGCCGGGCTCACTTGCCCGGCTAATGCCGGGGTGACCCCTTGTTTCATATTCTCCGTATTTAGATACACTATCTAGAGAATCATATTTTCAAGTAGGTCTATTATTTCTTGTTTCGCTCCTGTTTCCTTCAATTTTAATACAGCATCTTGAACCGCTTTTTTAAACACATCATCATTATAATGATATTTAGATTGCTTTTTTAGGTTGAACTCTGTTTGACCTGCAATTATTGATACTTCCTTCAAATCTTCTTGATCATAATATTTAATTGCCGGCGATAAAAGCGATAAAGACAATGTAAGCCAATCAAGTGCTTCGGTTACGACTTTCCAAATGTATTCATTAAATAGGTCAAAATCAGGAGGATACATCAAATCTATTTCGGCTTTGAAAACTTTTTGGATATCTTCTTCATCCAAGAATGAGTTAATAGAAGCCTCAACAATGGCTCTTTGGCCTTCCATGATTTGAAATTCCTCATTGCTTTGATGTTCAGAACTAAATAATGTTGGAGTCAATTGAACAGCTCTTTCAAGCAATGTATTGTCATAATGCCCAGCAGCCTTATTCCTAATATGATTTGTAAACAAAAGTGTTTTTCGTAATCTTCTGGTTTTATCGACGTATTCTTCAGGATCTCTTATTGTGGTCTTGTTGGCTGCTTCTAGAACATTATTTAAAACAACAAAAAGTTGCCTTGTATTTCTCAGCATGATTATCCAACTAGCAGTATCTTTTACTTCAAGACGTAACATCTCGTGAAAGTAGTTCAATTCATCTTTTAGTAATAGCAAGTTCAAATAATATGACTTTTTCTTGAATTGATATTTATCATCACTCATTTTTCAAACCGAAAATTGTAACATGCAATGATTCCAATCCACCGGCGTCTTTGTTTTAACACCGATGGATTGGAATTAGAAAACACTTAAAAAGTTATAATCCTTTTTTCTCAAACAGGAAGAACAGGCCAATTACCGCCGCCCAGAATATCGGTATAATAACCCAGTGCGTGATGTCTAAAGCGTCTTGCAGGCCGATTTTGCCGAAGTCTTTCCATGCCATGACGGTGGAACTCAAAAACGGATATAGCTCGGCAAATACCGCCGCGCCGACGAGCATCCCCAAAACGGCGAAGATGGCGTGCAGGCGGCCTTCCCCCAACGCGGCCGAAGACGTGCCGGGGCAAAATCCCATGACCGCCCAGCCGATGCCGAAAAGAATGCCTCCGATCACTACCGCGCCGACATTCATCGGCTTGTGGCTCAAGGTGGTGAC
>JBFYYA010000258.1:0-5418 GCA_041310245.1 Syntrophaceae bacterium
GGTGTCATCGGAAAGTTTTATCCCGGTGTGCCAGAAGCGCAGGCGGTATCCGCTTTAGTTGTAGAGAAGGTTCCTTATTTGATGGCTATATCCACCGGGGCCGTTTTTATGGGCGCAAACACTTATATCGGCAACGCGCCGAATTTTATGGTTAAATCTATCGCCGAAGAAGCAGGCGTGAATATGCCTACTTTTTTTGGTTATATGCTGAAATATTCTCTCCCCATTTTAATTGTTTTGTTTCTGCTGATGACTTTTTTGTTTTACTGATTAAAATATTAATATGAAAAACTGGATGCCGAAATAAAGGGCGTAGCGCGCGTCATAAATATTCCTTGAACATACCTGTGAAAGCAGATATAGACGCGCTGAACAATTAAGGAAAGACTTAAACAGGAGAATAACGAATGACTGTAACACTGCGAGATTCTTTAAAAACTATAGAAAATTATAAATCAGTGAACCCCCATTACGCTGATTTGCTGGATATCCTGGCGGATATTCTGGTTTTGCGGGAGGAATACCGTAAAAACATGAGTGAATCCATCTTTGATGTCCAAGAAAGCCTGCTCGCGCAAAAGATGGAAGGCGGCCTTCCTCTGGTTGATATAGCCGGTAAAGAATATGATTTGTCGCGCCCCAAAAAATATTTTCAATCTCTTATCGCTATCGCGGAAAAAAGAATGCCGCAGGCGGGAAAAGAAATAATGGATTTTATTAACAGCGACGAATTTAATTGGGAAAAAATGATCAAATCTTCTTTTGATTGTGTTGACAGCGACGCGAAGGAAGAAAACGCGACAGAAGTTGTTTCTTCCGCCGTCGAAGATCAGGATAATTTTGATCTGATAGATCTTTTTGCCGAAGAAAGTCTGCGGCCGGAGCTGGAGAAAGTTGCTGAAAAATACGGCGCTGCCGTGGAGAAAGCGGGCTGGTCGGAAGGTTATTGCCCGATTTGTGGCAAAGAGCCGAAGATAGGCGAAATACGCGCCGGTGAAGACGGCAGGAGGTATCTTTTCTGTAATCAGTGCGGTTTTAAATGGCACTTTCGCCGGATCAAGTGCCCGTTTTGCGGCAATGATGAGCAGCATTCCCTGGCTTATTTTGCCGTGGAAGGGGAAGAGCGTCACCGGGTTGATGTGTGCAATAAGTGCCGCCGCTATATCAAAATTGTGGAATTACCCAAATCAAGCGAAGAGCTCAATCTGGATGTGGAAGATATTGCAACCCTGCATTTGGATATGATCGCTTACGACGAGGGATATAATTAATTTATTTCCCTGCCCTTTTCCAAGGGCAGGGAAATAGTTTAACCGGTTTTTATCGGTATTTTAACTCCCTTTGATTGAGCAGTCTGGATTTTCGGAATCTTGATATCGATAACCCCGTTTTTAAAACGAGCTTGAGCTTTGCCGGATTCAACTTCCGTTGCCAGAGGAATCACCCTGTGAAATGATCCATAGGATCTTTCCATGTAATAGTAGTTTTTGTCCTTATCTTCTTTTTCCTCTTTTTTTTCTCCCTTGATCGTTACCGAATCATTACTTACAGTTACCTCAACATCTTTTTCCTCCACGCCGGGAATTTCCGCTTTGATAATGAACTCTTTTTCGTTTTCCTTCACATCGATGGAAGGACTGAATCCTCCTAAATCGCCCTCATAAAATCCCCGCGGGGATATGTCAAAACCGCGGAAGAAATTGTCGAAAAGGCTGTTCATCTCGCGTTGCAGAGAATAGAAGGGATGATCAATTTCTTGTTCCTTGCCGGAACGAACCGCCGGCAACAGATTTCTAATTTTCATAAATCATTTCCTCCTTTCTTTAAACTTAATGTTTTACGCCGCTTTAATGGCGATTTTTTTCGGTTTAACTTTTTCCGCCTTTGGCAATTCCAGCAGCAAAACGCCCTGTTTTACCGTCGCGTTTATTTTTTCCCGGTCTATTTCATCGGATAAAGTAAAAGACCGCTCGTAATCCCCTGTTTCATACTCGGAAAATAAAAGAGAGTGATCTTTTAATTTACTATCCTCTGTCCACCCGGTAATTGTTAAAATGTTTTTTTCCAGTTCAACTTCTACTGTCTTCTCGTCAACGCCGGGCATATCGGCGATCAAAAATATTGATTCTTTAGTCTCGTAAATATCGACGCGCGGGACGAAGGTTTTCACGTTACGGATTTTTTCCGCCGCCGTCGCGCTTTCTGTCTTTTGCAGTTCTTTTTCCGACATTGTTACTGGTCTCCTTTCTTTAATTTTAATTCACGTTAATTTTTATTTTTTTTGGCAGATCTTCCTTGAGTCTCGGCAAGGTAACGACGAGAACCCCTTTTTCGTATTTCGCGTCAACTTCTTTTGAATCCACGCGAAAAGGAAGCTGCGCATTGCGCTGAAAACTGCCCGGAATTCTTTCCTGGCTCAAATAATTTTCTCCTTCTTTAAGCTCCTGTGCTTTTTTTGTTCCGGAAATCGTCAAAACATTGTCTGTTACGGAAATGTCGATGTTTTCAATGCTCATTCCCGGTAACTCCGCTGTAACCACCGCGGCCCCATCTTTTTCCCACACATTTATCGCCGGATAATCAATTGACGCGCTTTGCCCGGCGCTGGAAAAGAGCCTGTTCATCTCCTGCTGTAGCCGCAGAATTTCCGGAACGCTTTCTGAAAATTTTTTCATTCTCCAAAAACTTGGCGTGAACATAAACTTTTCTCCTTTCTGGATAATATCATAATCTTTTGCTTTTATTGGTTATTTTACCTATTTACCGTAAATATATTTATGAAAATTTCGTTGTCAAGATCACTTGTGAATGACCGTATCTTTTCGGGTTAAAACATTGAAAAAACCAGAAATTATCAGCTCATACCCTTGACATGCCAAACACCGGTAAATATATTAACAGGGATTTGAAAACATAATCATTTGAGGTAATTATAGGTGCCCATGCAGGATCATATAGTAAAAATATTTAAGGAAAGCGGCCGTGTAAAAGAAAATTTCTTAAATGAAAATTTAGGCAAGTTGTCAGATGTCATCGAGGCAATAACCGCGGCGCTGAAATCCGGCAATAAAATATTGCTTTTCGGCAACGGAGGATCCGCAGCCGACGCGCAGCACATAGCCGCCGAATTTGTCAACCGCTTTACGATAGAGAGGCCGCCTCTGCCGGCGATAGCTCTGACGACGGATACATCAATAATAACGAGCATCGGCAATGATTATGATTTCGCGGAAATATTCAGCAAGCAAATCAGGGCGATTGGCCAGGCAGGTGACATAGCCTGGGGAATCAGCACGAGCGGTAATTCCCCGAATGTCATTAAAGGCATGGAAACGGCAAAAAAAATGGGATTGATAACACTTGCCTTTACCGGCAAAGACGGAGGGACAATAGCAAAAATGGCTGATTTTTCAATCCATGTATCCGCTTCGCATACGGCGCGTGTTCAGGAAGCGCATATCACCGCCAGTCACGTGATTTGCGAGCTTGTGGATATTAAGCTTTTTCAGAAACCTGATTTAAAATAGAAATGAGCACGAGGTTATAGTGAAGGGTAAAAAAGATCACGGTATAAAACACGACGTGAAAATTACGCGTTCCCAGGAAGAAGGGACAGCGTCTGTAAGCGAAATTGATGAACTGATGGCGAAACTTCAGGAAAAGGAGAAAGAAGTCGCCCAGAATTATGATAAATATCTGCGTATGGTCGCTGATTTTGACAATTATAAAAAACGCGCGGCAAAAGACAAAACAGATACAATCAAATTCGCCAACGAAGAACTGATTAAAGATATTTTGCCTTTTATGGACAGTCTGGACAGGGCTATGGAACACACCGGTTCCGCCGAGCTGGACAGTTTTAAAGACGGCATTAAATTAATTCAGGATCAGCTTTTATGTTGTTTGAAAAAACACGGCGTGGAAAAAATTGAAAGCGCCGGGGGAGATTTTGACCCGAATTTTCACGAAGCAATGATGCACATGCACAGCGACGAGTATGAAGAAAACAAGGTTATTAACGAAATAGCCACAGGATATTTACTAAACGGCAGGTTGTTAAGACCATCAAAAGTTTGCGTGTGCAAGAGGAATAATAAAAATAATGATAAAAGCGATAAAAACGCGGATAATGGAGAATAGGAGGTAAAAAATGGGAAAAATTATCGGGATTGATCTGGGAACAACTAATTCTTGTGTGGCCATAATGGAAGGAGGAGATCCGGTCGTTATTGCCAATCAGGAAGGTAACCGCACCACGCCATCGGTAGTGGCGATTACGGAAAACGGAGAGAGGCTGGTGGGGCAGGTAGCCAAAAGGCAGGCCGTAACCAATTCGGAAAACACAGTTTATGCCGTCAAAAGGCTTATCGGAAGAAAATTTGATTCTAAAGAAGTTCAGTATGACGTTAAAATCAGTCCTTATAAAATAACGCAAGCGTCGAACGGCGACGCTCAGGTGACGGTACGCGGAAAGAATTATTCGCCCGCCGAAATTTCCGCTATGATTCTTACGAAGATGAAACAGACGGCGGAAGATTACCTGGGTGAAAAGGTAACAGACGCGGTTATTACTGTTCCGGCTTATTTTAACGATTCTCAGAGACAGGCGACCAAAGACGCCGGACGCATAGCCGGATTGAACGTGCTGCGCATCATCAATGAGCCGACAGCCGCGGCGCTCGCATACGGCCTGGACAAGAAGAAAGATGAAAAAATCGCCGTGTTCGATCTGGGCGGCGGGACTTTTGATATATCCATTTTAGAATTAGGTGAAGGTGTTTTTGAAGTCAAATCCACCAATGGTGATACCCATCTGGGAGGTGAAGACTTCGACCAGCGCGTGATGGATTATCTTGTCGCGGAATTTAAAAAAGACCAGGGTATTGATTTAAGAAATGACAAAATGGCACTGCAGCGTTTGAAAGAAGCGGCGGAAAAAGCAAAGATGGAGCTTTCCACAACCATGGAGACGGATATTAATCTGCCGTTTGTTACCGCCGACGCTTCCGGCCCGAAACATATGAATATAAAACTTACGCGCGCAAAGCTGGAATCTCTGGTGGAAGAATTGATTGATAAAGTAATAGGGCCCTGCCAGACCGCGATTAAAGACGCTAATTTATCCGCGAAAAATATTGATGAGGTTATTCTGGTCGGCGGCATGACGCGCATGCCCCGCGTTCAGCAGAAAGTCAAAGAAATTTTCGGCAAGGAACCGCACAAAGGCGTTAATCCGGATGAAGTAGTCGCAATCGGCGCGGCAATTCAGGGCGGTGTTCTGGCCGGAGACGTCAAGGACGTGCTGCTGCTGGACGTGACGCCGCTTTCCCTCGGTATTGAAACGCTGGGTGGTGTGATGACCAGACTGATCGAAAAGAACACGACGATTCCCACCAAGAAGAGTCAAATATTTTCCAC
>JBFYYA010000259.1:0-4096 GCA_041310245.1 Syntrophaceae bacterium
GGCTTTCTTCACTGGGACAGCTGGCGGCGGGCGTGGCTCATGAAATCCGTAATCCATTAAATGCGATCAGTATCGCTACGCAGAGACTGAAAAAAGATTTTGTTCCCGCTGGATCAAGTAAAGAAGAAGACTTTAATAATTTGTCTGGTGTTATCAAGGATGAAATAAAGCGGTTAAACGGTATCATTGAAGAATTTTTATCTTTTTCCAAAAGCCGCAGGCTGGAGTTGCGCGATTTTTCTATCACGGAAATATTACAGAAAATCGTAAGTCTTATTCGGGAAGAGGCGCAGGATCGCGGAGTGATTATCGAAACCAAGTGGCGCGAGTCGCCCGCGGTAATTCCGGTTGATATTAATAAAATTCAGCAGGCGTTTCTAAACATAATTAAAAACGCCATGGAGTCAATACCAGCCCAGGGGAAAATTTCCATTACAGTAGATAAGGAAGGGAAAAATTATATTATCGTGAGAATTTCAGATACCGGTTGCGGCATGACCGCGGATGAAATAGAGCGGATTTTCAGCCCTGAATACACGACCAAGGAAAAAGGGGTTGGGTTGGGAATTCCGTTAGCCAGCGAAATCCTCCGCGGACACGGAGGGGAAATACGCGTGATCAGCCGAGAAGTCGAGGGGACAACTTTTGAGGTAATCTTGCCGCGAGAAAGATTAAACGACAGGCCGTTAAAAGAAAAAGGATAAAATTATGCAAAAATTGAGCATCCTCATAGTTGAAGATGGCCAATCCCAGAGGGAAATGCTGAGGGATTTTTTGCTTTCCGAAGGGCATAACATTTCTGAAGCTGAGAACGGCAAAAATGCTATTAAAACTGTGATGGGTAATCATTTCGACCTTGTTCTTCTTGATTATAAAATGCCGGGCATGGACGGGTTGGAAGTTCTCAAAGAAATTAAACGCATCAACCCGGAAATAGATGTTGTGATTATTACCGCTTACGGCACGATCGAAACAGCCGTTGAGGCGATAAAGGTCGGTGCGATTGATTATATTACCAAACCGGTGGAGCTAGATGAACTGCTGCTTCTGGTAAACCGTGTGGCGGAAAGAAGACAGCTGATTAAAGAAAACGAGCTTTTGAGAGAGGAACTGGGGAAAAAAGGCATTACTGCCGATAAGATTATTTATAAAAGTCCGCAAATGGCTGAAGTAATTAATATGACCGGTCGTGTGGCCGCCAGCCGGGCGTCGGTTTTGATTCAGGGAGAAAGCGGCACGGGTAAAGAACTTTTAGCCAGACTTATTCACCAATTGAGCCCCCGGGCGAACAAGCCGATCATAATTGTTAATTGTGTAGCGCTGCACGAAAATTTATTGGAGAGTGAATTATTTGGCCACGAAAAAGGGGCCTTCACCGGCGCCACGTCACGGCGCATCGGCCGCTTTGAAGAAGCGGACGGCGGTACTTTGTTTCTTGATGAAATTGGTGAGCTGACTCCTACTGTTCAGGTAAAGCTGCTGCGGTTTTTGCAGGAGCGGGAACTCCAGCGCCTCGGCAGCAATCAAAATATAAATGTCGATGTGCGGGTGATCAGCGCGACTAACCGAAATCTAGAAATACAGGTTGGTGAGGGGAGCTTTCGGGACGATCTTTTTTACCGGCTAAAAGTTGTTACGCTTTCTTTGCCTCCATTAAGAGAAAGAAAAGAAGATATACCGGTGTTAATCGATCATTTTATTCAAAAATATGCACAGGAAAACAAAAAGAACATTAAAGGCCTTACCGCTGAAGCACGTGATCTCCTTTTGAAGTATAATTATCCGGGAAATGTTCGCGAACTGGTCAATATCATGGAGCGGGCGGTGGTTATCGCCCGTGACGAGTACATTACCACCACTGATCTTCCTTTCAAACCTTCCCTGCCGTACATGGATGCGAGTAAAAAAGCCCCCGGATATCTGAGGGATTCCTTGGAAGGATTGGAAAAGCAACTGATTGCCGACGCCATGGAAAAGGCTGACGACAATCAAACAAAAGCCGCGGAAATACTTGGTATGTCTGAACGCATGCTGCGCTACAAACTTAAAAAATATTCTTCGAAAACCTAAAGTGGTTTTCTTGAGAATCTCGCCTAATGGCTACTTTTCGATTCTTTTCTTCAGTTCAGTAAGAATCTTATAATGTTTTCTTTCTTCTTCTATAATTTGCTCGATAGTTTCGTGTTGCGCTGGGGGAACTAATTTTTTAATTTCATGATAATAAAGAATTGAATCCAGTTCGCGCCTGATGGCAAAGTCAAATGCGGCAATCGTCTCAGTTACTCTGGATAGTTCCTTATCCATCGCTTCTTTAGTGAAAATTATGTTGTTATCGACGTAAGAACGTAAATATGCGCTATATTCTCCCGCATAGCTTTCGGGGGGATTATATTTTTCTATTTTTGCGAAGATACCTTCAAAAATCTTTTTGTGATTCGCCTCTTCTTTTGCCAGATGGGCAAAAAGCTCTTTTGCTTCCTGTTGCTTTGCTATTTGCTCGGCAAATTTATAGAAATTAATGCCGTTTTCTTCAATCCTGATGGCCACTTCCACAATGTCACTTGCTGTAAAAACTCCCATACTTAACTCCTCCTGATTTGGATGATTTAACTTTTTAAAAGTTGAGCATATTTTTTCAACTAATGCAATGGTTTTGCATTTCGCGCAAGGTTTTCAATTAGCTATGTAACTGATTTTACAATAATTTTATTCAGTGTTCTAAAACTTTTTGTTTTTCACGCTGATTATTACACGTATGGTCGGCGGCTTTCTTTCCGGAAAATAAACACCGTCCGGCAATACAATTTTTGTATCAATGGTAGTGTTGGAAGTTATATTCTGTAAATCGATCGGTTCTGTTTCAATCTTAATTTTTTCATGATTCATGCGGGAATCAAAAAGGAGGTTAATTTTTTGGGGCGATATGCTTATCCTTTGCAATGAAAGGTTGTTTGGTAAGGAATTCTGGGTCGCAATTTTCACGGGAAAGGAACCGCTTATCAGGCGCGTCGCGTAAATATAGGCCTTGGCCGGTTTTATTTCCGTAATTGATAAATTAGAAGGAACGCTGATCATGTCCTTAGAAAGTATAATTTCTTGTTTTATCGCGGACACTGAAGAAAGATCCAGAGATAGTTTTAACGCGCGTTCATCAAGCAAATAAAAAGCCTGTTGAGGGCCTTGAAGAATGACCTTTGCCTCAGTAAGGCGGGGTTCATCAATTCGCCAATCAGCCGGAACGTTTCGATATTCAATTGGTATAATAAAATTACGGCGCACAATCTCTCTTTGATAACCAAAGGCAAACCATAAAATGCAGGCCAAAGCCAGAGCGATTATCTTTTCTTTGGAATTTTCTTTAAACCAGGCGATTACCGGATGCCGTTTTTTGGACGGCACATTGCGCACATAAAATTTATCGATTTCGTTGTGCAGTTCGGAAGCGTTACTCATTTTTATAAGCATGCCCTGGTAGGCAATTGATATTGACCTGGATTCTTCTGAAACGACAACACAAAGAGCATCGGAACGTTCCGCGAGCCCGACCGCCGCCGTATGGCGTAATCCGATATTTCCGTATCTTGATGTGTTTACAGATAAAGGTAGATGACAGCCGAACATTTTTATCTGGTTGTCTTTGATAATTACTGCTCCGTCATGGCCTTCGGAGTGAGGATCGAAAAGGCTTTGCAACAGAGGTTCGCTGAGTAATCCATCGAGTTTTGTTCCTCCGTTCAGATGTCTTTCCAGATGATCTTCTCCCTGCAGGACAATTAACGCGCCGACACCTTTTTTTGACAGCTCCGCCGCCGTGTGCGTTATTATCTCGGAGGTTTTTTCCAGGTCGGAAAGGGGACGGGACTTTTTCCTGAGATTGCCCAGGAGCGCCAATCTTTCAAAAAGGTTGCGTAAATCTTCCTGGAAAATTACTACCAGCACAAACAATACGATGGCGAAAAAAGATTGAAGCACTATAGTGGTAAGATAAAGCTGCATGAAACGGGCGGCTATATAAACTCCGCCAAGAAGAATGATGCCGATGAGCACAAAGCGCGAAGCTCTGTTTTTAAACCAGATAAAAAAAGCAAAGAGCATT
>JBFYYA010000260.1:0-5739 GCA_041310245.1 Syntrophaceae bacterium
TCCGCGCATAACACGAATTTTGATTTGTCCGTAGCCCTGCCGGCGCGCAATCTTATTGCCGCGCAAAAAGACGCGATGGACGTCATGGTTCCCTGCGCCGCCTGCTTCAATCGTTTTAAAACCGCTGATCATTATATGAAAACCGACAAGGAACTTAAAAGCCGCGTAGAAAACGCCGTGGGCGCTAAATATCAGGGCGGCTTCGCTATACGAAATCCGATTGACGTGATTTATAATGAAATAGGCATTGATACGCTCGCGGCGAAAGTGGTTAAACCGCTGACAGGTCTCAAGCCCGTGTCTTATTATGGCTGCCTTCTTCTGCGTCCGCCGGAAGTGTGCGAGTTTGAAGATTACGAAAATCCTTTTATGATGGACAAGATAATGACCGCTCTTGGAAGCGACGTGAAGAATTGGTCTTATAAAACTGATTGCTGCGGGGGTTCGCTCGCGATCAGTAAAACCAAAATTGTCGTGGATATGTGCGATAAATTGATGACAGGCGCCAGAGAAGCGGGAGCCAACTGCGTGGTAACCGCCTGCCCGCTTTGCATGGCCAATCTGGATATGCGACCCAGCAGAAAACTTAAGCTTCCGGTTTTTTATTTTACCGAACTGATTTCGCTGGCCTTGAATTTGCCGGAATCGAAAGATACTTTTAAATCGCATATTTTCGATCCGCAGCATCTCCTAAAGGAACTGAAGCTGATATAAACCGGAGCAATTAACCGGAAAATTTAATTTGGTGAAGTGCAGAAAATAATAAATTAGGAAAGATTATGGAAAAACGTTTGATCAAAAAAGACGCCCTGGCGGGTATTGCGAAGAAAATGACTGAAGATTTCCTGGTTTGGGCGCCGGTGAAAAAAGAGGACAATGTTATTTTTGCGCAGCTTGGCAAAAGCGATGAGCCGTTTTTTTCTTATCTGAATTCCAAAAACGCGCCGAAAAATGTTTTCTTCCCGCACACGGAAACCATGATGAAATATACCCGCACCGAGCAGGGCATGGCCTTTTCCTCGGAAGTAAAAAAAGCGGATAAGTCGGTTTTATTCGGCGTGCGCCCGTGTGACACGCATAGCTTTGTCCTGCTGGATAAACTTTTCGATCAGGAAAAGTATAAGGATGAATACTATATAGCCAAAAGGCAAAATACTACGGTCATCTCTCTGGCCTGTGTGACTCCTCCTTACACGAGCTGTTTTTGCACATCAGTGGACGGAGAGCCGGTTTCTTCCGAAGGCTCCGATATTTTGCTTACCGATATCGGCGGCGACTATCTGGTGGAATTTATCACACCCAAAGGAGAGGCGCTGGCCAAATATTTCGGCGATACCAAGGCTGACGCGCAGGCGGACGCTAAAAAAGCGGACATTGCCGCCAAAGCCAAAGAAGCGATAAAATCGAAAATTCCCGCGCACGAGGTAAAGCCGATTCTGGATGTCAATTTTGACAATCCCTTCTGGAACACAATTCACGGAAAATGTCTGGCTTGCGGAACTTGTACTTTCTTGTGCCCGACGTGCCATTGCTTTGATATCAGCGATGAAGTTAAAGGTTCCGACGGTGTGCGTATCCGTTCGTGGGATTCGTGCATGTTTCCGATGTTTACCAAAGAGACGTCCGGACATAATCCGCGTTCCTCGCAAAAAGAAAGATGGCGACAGCGCACCATGCACAAGTTCAAATATTATGTGGATATGTTCAACGCGATTTCCTGTGTGGGCTGTGGCCGGTGCGTGATGTATTGCCCGGTGAATATTGATATACGAAAAATTGTTGAAGATATTTCTAAATTATAATCAGGGAGTTAGTAATGCAAAACCCGTATGTTCCTTATCCCGTTGTGGTGGATAAAATCATTACCGAAGTTGATGCAAAAGACATTAAAACATTTCGTTTTAAATTTGTTAATCCGGAAGATGAAAAAAAATACGCCTACATTCCCGGCCAGTTTGGCGAACTTTCTATTTTCGGCAAGGGAGAATGTCCTATAGGAATCGCCTCGTCACCCACGCAAAAAGGCTATGTGGAATTCACCGTGCAGAAAGCCGGCGTGGTTACCACCGCGCTGCACGAGATGGAAGAAGGCACGCTCATGGGGATTCGCGGCCCTTTAGGCAACTCCTGGCCTCTGGATTTTCTAGCGGGGAAAAATATTGTCGTGGTCGGCGGCGGATTTGCTTTTACCACATTGCGTTCTCTCATTAATTATATGATCCACGATGATAACCGCAAACGCTTTGGCAATATCACCGTAATTTACGGCGCCAGAAACCCCGGCCTTCTTCTTTATAAAGATGAATTGGCCGAATGGGCCAAAAGAACTGATCTGAATCTGAATGTTACCGTGGATAAAGGCGATTCCACCTGGAAAGGTAAAGAAGGTTTTGTCCCCGCGGTTTGCAAGGAAGTCGCTCCCAGTAAGGAAAACGCGGTTGCTGTTATTTGCGGTCCCCCGGTGATGATTCGATTTACGCTGCCGGTGTTCTTTGAACTGGGTTTCTCCAAAGAAAATATTATTACCTCGCTGGAAATGCGCATGAAATGCGGTATTGGCAAGTGCGGCCGCTGTAACGTCGGCAGTAAATATGTCTGCAAAGATGGACCGGTATTTTCTCTGGCGGAGCTCGATAAGCTGACACCCGAATATTAGCTTCCCATATTTTTGTAATATCTCTAAAAATTTCGGTTCCTCTGTTTAGAGGTATGGCGAAGAAGTATCCATTGGCGGGTTTTGGCGAGTTAAAATTTGCGGTTTGCTTTTTTATATGTTAGCAATTGCATAAGCTGTTTTATGAACATGGGGAGAGATTAGATGTCTCAAGCTGTTACTCCATATCTGGAAATGTCACAGGCGATTATCGAGGCGGGCGGCGAGGCGCTGAAGAAATGCTATCAGTGTGGCACCTGCTCCGGCACCTGTCCCTGGACTCCGATCACTCATTTCAATATTCGCAAGTTGGTGCGTTACGGCCAACTTGGTTTTGACGGGATTGAAAATTTTATGTGGGGCTGTTCCACATGTAAATTCTGTGTGGATCGTTGTCCCCGCGGCGTGGAACTAATCGATATCGTCACCGCTATCCGAAATGTCTACAGCGGCGGCGGAATGTTACCGCAGAGCCTGCGCGCTTTTGTTGGTTCTCTGTCGGCGCGCGGCAACCCCTGGTCGGGCGATCAGGCAAAAAGAAACGATTGGGCTAAAGAAAAATATCCGCTTTATAAAAAAGATATGGAATATCTTTTTTGGACCTGCTGTACTGTTTGTTACGATCCGCGCAATACAAGACTGGCCAGAGCCACCGCTGAATTGTTGAATCAGGCGGATTTGAGTTGGGGCATTCCCTCAATCGATGTTAACTGCTGCGGCGAGAGCGTCAGAAAGGTCGGAGACCTGGAGCTTTTCGAACGGCTTAAAAGCTTAAATTTAAACTATTTTCAGACAAACAGCGTAGCCAAAATGATTACCGTTTCTCCTCATTGTCTGGTAACATTCAAAAAAGAATACGGTGAAGATTATAATATCGCGCACTTCAGCGAGATTCTCGCCTCTTTAATTAAAGAAGAAAAACTTAAACCGAAGAAAGATTTCGGCGGCGTCAAGGTGACTTACCATGATCCCTGTTACCTTGGACGGCATAGCGGAATTTACGACGCGCCGCGTGATGTGATTAAATCATTGCCCGGTGTTGAACTGGTGGAAATGGAAAGAAACCGCGAACAGAGCATGTGTTGCGGCGGCGGCGGCGGCGGATTGTGGATGGAAAAATTAAAAGGCGAGCGCCTGAGCGATTTGCGCGTTGAAGAAGCGCTGGCGACAGGGGCGAATGTTTTGGCTACCGCCTGCCCTTATTGCATCACCATGTTTGAAGACAGCATCCGCACGCTTAACGTTGATGATAAAATTGTGGTCAAAGACGTAACGGAACTATTGCTCGAAAGTTTGGAAATTAATATTGATGAACCGGTCGGGGATGTGTGTGAAATCGTTTAATAATATTACGGGTAGCAGGAACCAATAGCGGAATACTATTATGAGCAGAATAGGCGTTTTTGTTTGCCATTGCGGTTTGAATATAGCCAAGACAATCCGGGTTAGCGAATTGGCGGAATTCGCTTCTACCCTGCCGGATGTTGTTGTTGCCCGTGATTACAGGTTCATGTGCTCCACTCCCGGCCAGGAAATGATCGCCAATGACATCAAAGAACACCGTCTCGACCGCGTGATTGTAACGGCATGCTCTCCGCTGATGCACGAGCATACTTTTCGCAAGGTTATAGAAAAAGCCGGTTTGAACCAGTATATGCTGACCATTGTCAACATCCGTGAACAGGTTTCCTGGGTGACCAGTGACATTGAAGAAGGCACAGCCAAAGCAAAAGCTCTCTTAAACGGCGCGGTTTACCGCGCGCGGCTTCTGGCGCCGCTTTCTTCCCGCGTTATTGATGTTAATTCCGATGTAATGGTGGTGGGCGGAGGTATCGCGGGTATCCAGGCGGCTTTGGAGCTGGCCAACACCGGCAAGAAAGTTTATCTGGTGGAAAAAAACTCCACCATCGGCGGCCATATGGCGCAGTTTGACAAAACATTTCCCACGCTGGATTGTTCCGCCTGTATTCTGACCCCCAAGATGGATGCCGTTTTGCAGCATCCAAATATTAAATTGATGACCTATTGTGAAGTTAGCGAGGTTAAAGGTTTTGTCGGTAATTTCGATATAAAAGTCCGGCAGAAGGCACGCTATGTAAATCACGATAAGTGTAACGCGTGTCTCGCCTGCACGGAAAAATGTCCCGGTAAGGGGATTGCCGAGTGGGATGAGGGTTTGGTCAAACGCAAAGCCATTTATATTCCTTTCCCGCAGGCCGTGCCGCAAAAACCTGTTATCGATAGAGAGCACTGCACTTTTTTCCTGAAAGGCAAGTGCCGTCTGTGTGAAAAGGTCTGCGAACAGAAAGCGATTGATTTTGAACAGCAAGACACATTTATTGATGTTAAAGTCGGCGCGGTCATTGTCGCTACCGGCTACAATTTAATGGATACCAAGCCTCTTGTTCAGTACGGCTACGGTAAATATCCCGGCGTGTACAGCGCGCTTGAAGTAGAACGATTATTTAATTCCGCCGGTCCCACCGGGGGTAAGGTAACGATGCGGGACGGCAAGGAGCCGCAGGCCATCGCTATTTTACATTGCATCGGCAGCCGCGATAAGAATAATTACGAACATTGCAGCCGCGTCTGCTGCATGTATTCGCTCAAGTTCGCTCACCTGTTTAAGGAAAAAACATCAGCCGACGTTTATCAGTTCTATATTGATATTCGCGCGGCGGGCAAAGGTTATGAAGAATTTTATAATCGCATTATTGAGGAAGATGTTAAATTCATTCGCGGTAAAGTCGCGCGCGTGGCACAAAGCAGTGATGAGCCGGGGCGTTTGATGGTTGAGGCGGAAGACACGATCACCGGAAAATTTGTTCAATTGCCGGTGGATATGGTTGTGCTTTCTCCGGCAATGATTCCCCGGGAAGATTCCAAAGATATCGGGCGCTTGTTTAATTTGAGCACGGATAAATATGGATTTTTCATGGAACGGCATCCGAAGCTCGCGCCTTTGGCCACCATGTCCGAAGGAATTTTTATTGCCGGCGTTTGCCAGAGCCCCAAAGACATCCCCGACACAGTGGCGCAGGCCAACGGGGCGGCGGCGGAAGCTTTGACTATTGTTTCCAGAGAAA
>JBFYYA010000261.1:0-2888 GCA_041310245.1 Syntrophaceae bacterium
ATGATGCCGATGAGAATTTCGGGTTGGCCAAACACGGCTTTCTCCGAGGCAAAGCGGATATCGCAGGCCAGGGAGATTTCTGTTCCTCCGCCCAGGGCGAAGCCGTTTACCGCGGCAATGGAAGGTTTGGGCAGCGTTTCAATAAGGCGCATCGTTTTGTGTCCCATTTCCATCATTTCCAGAATATCCACGAGCTTGGCGTTCTGCATCTGGGAAATGTCAGCTCCGGCGACAAACGCCTTTTCGCCCGCGCCGGTAAAAATTAGCACCCGCACGTCTTCGTTTTTGGCGCAGAAATTAACGGCATCGTAAATTTCTGCCACCACCTCATAATTCATGGCGTTGAGCACTTTTGGGCGGTTAAAGGTTATTATTGCCGTGTTTTCCTCGATGTTTAAAAGAATGTTTTTGTATTCCATGGTTAATTTTCCTTTCGTTAAATAAGTAATGTCAAGAAGCTTTATCTTTTGTCCCCCGCTGGCGGGGGATTAAAAAAGGGGTGGATTTTTTTGCAACGATAGTGCTTCGTTAATTTCCTCCCCCTGCGCCCCCTCCAGAGGGGGATAATAAGAGGTACGCCCCAGAGGGGGACAGCGAGAAATCTCCATCCGCCTGTTTTCCTTCAGCCTTTAGCCTTCGGCCTTTTATCCTTTTCTCCACCTCCGTCACTTGCGTGACACCTCCGCCCGCGGAGGAAAGACACCTTTTGTCTTAAACTATTTTTTCCTGTCCCCCGCTGGCGGGGGATTAAGGGGGTGGATTTTTCTATTTCATTGATAATGCTTTCCAATGCGGCTTTAACTCCAGCAATATTTTTCAACACTTCTTCGTCAGCAAAACGAACAACTTTAAATCCGGCTTTAGCAAGATTATTTTCACGCTGTTTATCTTTATTAATTGCTGCATTATTATCATGTGTGATTCCGTCGACTTCAATAATCAACATCAATTTCTTGCAGAAGAAATCAGCGATATAGTTTAGCACAGGCCTTTGTCTTCGGAAACTATATCCCTTTAATTGATTTGCTTTCAGAACGTATTTCCATAAAGACGCCTCAGCCTTTGTAAAATTATTTCTGAGTCGCTTCGCCAGAGGTTGCAGATTTTTATTATAAGCGTAATTGTAATGCGAAGCTTTATTCATTTCCACCTCCGTCACTTCGTGACATCCGGCATACCCTGCATGCGCTGGGGTTCCCTGCCGGACTGACACCTCCGCCAGCGGAGGATACAGAAAACGTGATAGGATGAATTTAGTTACCTCACTTTAAGTGATTTTTCCACAAAAAAGCCCGCCGATAAAAATCAGGCGGGCTTTTTTTCAATTATGTCGCAAAATCATATCAGACTCTGCAAGTTTCTTCGGGAGCCTTGTATTCTTCAACGCCCATGGCCTTCAGAACGATTTCCGATACGTCTAAAGCAACCATTTTTTCCGATAAGTTTCTGTCCTTGATGCCGTCGGAGAACATGGTCAGGCAGAAGGGGCAGGCAACCGCCACGGTTCCCGCGTTTGTCGCCGCGGCCTGGTCGGTGCGCATGTTATTGATGCGTTCGCCTTCTTCTTCCATCCACATTCTCGCTCCGCCGGCGCCGCAGCAGAAGCTCTTATTTAAATTGCGCTCCATTTCCACCAGATTAACACCACCGATAGATTTGAGAATCTGACGGGGCTGTTTGTAGATGTTGTTGTAACGCCCAAGGAAACAAGAATCGTGATAAGTAAACGATCCATCCAAAGGCTGTTTCAAAGTTATTTTTCCCTTGGCCAGGAGGTCAGCGATAATTTCCGTGTGATGATAGACCTCAAAATTTCCGCCGAAGTTCGGGTAATCCTTCTTTATGGCGTTATAGCCGTGCGGACAGATGGCGATGATTTTTTTCACGCCATAACCGTTCATTATTTCGATATTGGCCTGCGCCTGAGCCTGGAAGAGATACTCATTGCCGCCGCGCATCGCCGAATCGCCGCAGCATCCTTCCTCGTTACCCAGAATGCCAAAGCTCACGCCCGCTGTCTGCAGGATTTTTGCGAGCGCGGAGGAAACTTTTTTGCCGCGGTCGTCAAACGAACCGGAACAGCCAACGTAGAATAAATATTCAACATTGGGATCTTCCGCCAGTGTTTTTACGCCCAGTTCTTTAGCCCAGTCGCCGCGTGTGTGCGCTCCGATGCCCCACGGGTTGGAGTTGTTTTCCATATTCCGGTAAGTAAGCTGCAGTTCCGGTGAGAAATCAGCTTCGGTAAGAACTTTGTAACGTCGCATATCGATAATCTTTGGCACATGCTCGATGGAAGAGGAGCAGTTTTCCATACAGTACATACAGTTGGTGCAATCCCACAGTTCATGCAGGTCTACAACCTCGCCAATCAGCGCTTTTTCCGGCGCCGCGCCTTCAGCCGTTTCAGCCGGTGCTTCTGCTCCTTCCGGGACGGCTTTTGCCTTGGCTTTAATTGCCGCGGGAGCTTTTTCCAGCCAGTGCGTTTTGATATCCTGGATTAATTTCTTCGGGGACAAATGCTTGCCGGAAAGATATGCCGGGCAGCCGTCCTGACAGCGGCCGCACTTAGTGCAGGCGTCAGCGTCAAAAATCTGTTTCCAGGTGAATTCTTCCAGCTTGGAAACGCCGAATGATTCCGCGTTTTCAAAATCACGGATGGGTTCCTGATAGCCCGCGGGCTTGAGCGAGGCGAAAAAATGGTTCGCGGGGGTGGTAATCATGTGAATCATCCGCGAATAAGGAATGTAGGCGATGAAGCCCATCGACACAACCGCGTGAAATACCCAGCTTGCTTTGTGCATTGTCTTTGCTGTTTCGAGATCTACTCCCGCAAAAGCGTGTGAACGCGTCCAGCCGACAAACGACCATA
The DNA here is from genome assembly GCA_041310245.1 of Syntrophaceae bacterium. GTDB lineage: Bacteria > Desulfobacterota > Syntrophia > Syntrophales > Smithellaceae > UBA4810. Next base: position 2,873 of record JBFYYA010000261.1, read on the forward strand.
CTTCCCATGAAGGATT
>JBFYYA010000262.1:0-3746 GCA_041310245.1 Syntrophaceae bacterium
ACGGCCAGCCGGATAAGATTGAAGGTGCCGACAAGATTTATCTTCAATACCTTATTGAAAGCTTCCAGCGGCAAGACGCCTTTTTTGCTTAAAATCTTTCCCGGATTGGCAACGCCCGCGCAGTTTACGGCGACACTGAGTTTACCGAAGGTATCCACGGTTTTCTTTACGGCCTGCCCAACATCCGTATCGCTGGTTATGTCCGTTTTTATAAAGATGGCGTTTCCCGCGCCGCACGCCGCCGCGACTTTCTCACCTCTTTCTGCATCAATATCGATTATCGCGGCTTTCGCTCCATGATTTACCAATGCCATAACCGTGGCTTCACCCAGACCCGACGCTCCGCCTGTCACGATAGCAACTGCATCTTTTATTTTCATGTCCCCTCCCTGATTTAAGAGAATATTTATATTTATTTTGGTTTCTTTACAAACTTATCAAAATGCCTGGTCATTTCCACTTTCATGCGTTTTAAAAATTCTTTGCGCACGCGCGGAATTTTAAGCAGCAGCATCAGGGTGCTGTTAATCATCCGCCATTTGTAGTTTTTCTGGGGAAAATCATAAAACCCGTGCTGTTTGTAATATCGGTGATCCGCCTGAAAAACCGGCCGTAACCGGCTGTAAACCGCGTCGCGGAATATCTTTGCGCCGCCCACTTTGTAAAATGTCGGCGATTTTATGTAGTTCTTTTGTGAGTAACCAGCGGCGCGGAACGCGGCGGTCTGCAGCGCGATTTTAATTTCTTCCGATGTCCCCATATCATCGCTGATAAAACCAATAAGATTTGCCCTCTGAATTTCCACATAAGCCGTCATCATTTCCCTGAGATTACTTATCTGGTTAAGTGGGCCGCTGATGATAAATCCGATCTGCTTATCTTTGAGCACCGGAGTGTGCCCTTTGAAAAAACTGCGGTCGAAAAATCGTTTCCACGACGAAGACAGATATCTGTCGCGAATAGGACCGGCAAAAAACAGAATATCGGCAGCCATAACCTTATTGATGAAGAAATCGACGAAACCGTCTTTCCCTTCGTAAACACAGACATTGTCTATGCCGCACTGCATGCAGCCCAGACATCCGCCCTTGATATCAATATCTTTAAGCTGAACCAAATCAGCGGCGGGAGAAAAAGAGGCGCGCAAATATTCCGCCATTTTGCCCAGATTGCTCTTCTTATCCATTTCATCAGCGATGATTAATACTTTTTTTCCTGCGGTGTTAATGGGCTTTGTCCTGCCGGGCTTAAAGGCAACTTTACGGGCAATCACGGGCTGATAATTTTTTATCGCGGGCTCATTGTTTTGAACCGCTAAAATGAATAACCCGCCAAAAGCCTCAAGCCTTTTTCTCTCGCTCTCTTTTATCATGTCGTTCATTTCCGCCGAATAGGAACCGAAATATTTCATCCCCAGATCGTCGCAGATGGCGTTCATGTAATTATGCGCCGTATGATCAAAAAAATTGATGGAAGTAGTCAAAACAGCGGCCGGTTTTTTCCGGAAAGCGCTTTGCGCCTTTCTTTCAAAGATTAATTCGATAAATCTCTTATACTGGGAAGAAGCGAGGAAAAAATACAAAGGGAAAGCCCAGAGCACAGCCTGCGAAGATTTAATTTCCCTGATAAGGTTTTGAAATTCATCCTTATCCTTTTCCAGCTTGTTGATTTTCTGGGCGACATCATAAATCTGAAACTGTGCTTGAGGAAATTTCGTCTGCAGAAAACGGACGTATTGCATCGTGACGCTGATTTGACCTTTAGGCGAACCATTAAGAACCGCGATCTTCATAGGGAAATCCTTTAACGGCAAGAATTTACATACTGCGAATAAGTAGCATAAGAAAAATAAACTGACAAGGCAATATCTGCGAAACCGCTTTCAGGACAAAAATGTGTAAGCGCCAAAACGACCGTCATGACTAAGACTTATATCTATGGTTAGTCTCGAATCACCTTTTAAAACATATGGTGGCGACATCTCCCCGCCTGCCTGCTTTCTTTCTATTATTAAATCAGATGGGTTTAAATGAAAATGCTGAGCAATTTTTCGCGAGGCACATTCGCGCAAAAACGAACGTGTGTTTTCCGCTTTACCGTCTTTTACAACAGGCAGTTTTATTACTTCGCAAATCACGTCATCGAGCGCCGTCACAACTTCCGAACCGATGCAATGAACATAATCGTCATCAAGAAAAAGGCGTGAGTAGATTGTCTGATTTTCAGAAACCAGCACAATGGCGTCAATAAAATGCCGCGCTGGCGGACTTAAACAAACCACCCACTGACGCGGCAAAAAAGATGCATCGGGTCTGATTTTTTTTATTATTTTATAAGCAGTTTCCTTGCACGCCCAGAAAGACCACAGCGCCCGGGCGGGATTTTGCGCGTTTTGGACAAATTCAATTTCAGAAACGGTTAGCACTTTTTTTGGGAAGCGCGAATCCATGCTCGATTTCAGGTTGTCCGGTTGTTTCAAATCCACGATGTCGTTGCCTATGTGCGGCAAAATACTTTTCCTCCATCTGCGCGAGACGCTCAATTATCTGCGAAGCATAATCGCGCTGCACCCTTAGCGCGCTTCCTTCCACCTCTGCCGGGTTAAATACTTCCGCCATCACCGTGAACTTATCTCCCCAGGCCGGAATAAAACTGTAGCTTTTCTGCTTGTCGCCGCGCATATACATGCATAGTATCTTGCAGTTTTCCACATCCTTGACAAAACGACCCACGCCGTAGGAATAATTTTCTTTGTTTATTCTTCCGGTACGGGAGCGTCCGCCTTCGGGAAATATCATGATGGTATGACCGTGCTCCAAGAGGTAAATACATTTATCCAAAGTCTTCTTTATCTTCTCGCGCGAACCGCCGCGGTCAATCGGTAAGCACTTGGCCAGATAACAAAGAGCTGCCATAAAAATATTTCTCTGGAAATTGCTTCTTTCGGGTAGATTCCATGGCAATTTTTTAAAGCCGGCAATATGGCCAAACAGGCTGAAGCTTGCGTAACCCAGCAGAAAAGAGTCAATCATCGTTAAATGATTGGCGCAAATTATCCAGGGGCCATTATGCCGTGAATACTCACCGGCAATCTGACGGCGGATTTGCCTTAAATTTTTCACCCGATAAAATAAAATCTTGGCAATAATAAAATAAAAAGGCGCCACGAATATTATCGCAGCTCTTCCCATAAAATTTTGTATCTGGATAGCTACTTTGGATTTTTTATCCATTTTATTTACCTTATCCAAGTTTTTGTTTAATTATCTTAACGGCGTCGCCGATTGTTCTAATTTTATCGGCTTCGTCGTCATCCACGCTTACGCCAAATATGTCTTCGCATTTAATGATGACATCGACCAAGCGGGCGGAATTGACCTTCAGGTCATTTAAAATGTGCGTGTCCAGGGTAGCTTTTTCCAAAAGCGCCTGGTCCTTGGTGTAAGGACTTATAATTTTAATCATTTCCTCAAAAATTTTTTTCTCATCCATAACTACTTTCTCCTTTATGATAAATTATTTTTCTTCCCATTTCTTAAAAATGATACAGCTGTTAACATCGCCGAAACCAAAACCAGCCTTGGCGATAATTTTCAAATCGGGAAATTCCACGCATTGCTTTGGAATTTTCTCAACATAATCAGAGATTTCCGGATGAATATCCTCACAGTTGATCGAAGGATGTAAAAATCCTTTATGCAATTGTAAAATACTGGCTATACACTCTATGGCACCCGCCGCGCCCA
>JBFYYA010000263.1:0-7470 GCA_041310245.1 Syntrophaceae bacterium
CGACAACACGCAGGATATAGGTACAAGCATTAAAAGCGGCACTTCTACCGGGGGAAGCACAATAAGCCTCATTGACACAGGGGCAAACTTTAACGCGGCTACCGCGGTAGCAGTGGGCGATTGCGTCATACTGGATAAATCAGGGACTACTCCAGAATGGGGATATGTGACGGCGATAACATCCGACACAGAGCTTGCCATTGCTGGTGGCTTTAGCAGTGGCGGCACAGGGGCAAGCAGGGCATACGCTGTTATAGATAAAAGCGCATACACGCACGCGCAGGCAGTCAAAATAGAGTATCTTACCAATGCGTATGCGCAAAAATCTGAAATTGTTATCTTAAACGGTACTACTGCGGTAGATACCGTAAATACAGATTTATATAGGGTAAATTCATTCCGCATTATTGCAACAGGCACAAGCAATGCATGCAAAGGGAACCTTACCTTACAGGCAGACGGCGCGGGAACGGCTTATTCGTATATCACCGCAGGGTTTACGCGCGCAAGAAATGCGTGCTATACCGTGCCGGCTGGGCTTACGCTTTATGTGACTGAATTTACTATGAGTTACGGGTATTCCACAAATCAGACGCACTATTGCCGATTATACACGCGGGCAAACATAGAACCGTCTACAAAGTTTAATACAGGAAGTTTATTTTTTCCATTTACAGAAGTGGTGTGCGCGAATACGTCTCAATTAGTAACATTAGATTGTCCAACAAAATTACCGGCAAAAACAGATATTAAAATAAGCGGAATCGCAACGTTTGCAGGCATTGCAAGCATTGCGCTTCGCGGATGGTTAGAATAACAAGGGGGTTAAAAATGGGGTTACCAAAGATTTTTTCAAAAGGGATTCTTGCACCATTTTTTGGGGGTAATAGTAAGAAACAAGACACGACTTATACTGGGCCGCAACCTATTCAATCAATTACAGAGTTACCTATGGGAAAGACGTTAAGCGATATTCTTATGCAACGTATGCAGGGGCAGGGAGTGGGGTATTCGCCGGATTTTGTAGATAGGACAACGTCCCCGGTAATTGCTCAACGCATGGCACGATATAACGAATACGAATTGCCAGAGCTTACTTCGGCAATGTCCGCGCGTGGGTTACAGCGTTCAAGCCTTACCGGGGATCTGATACGCAGACAGGCTGGCGCGCGCGAAAGAGACATTATGGATACATTAGCGCAGGCATATTCTCAAAATGAACAGGAAAAGCAACGGCAGATATCCGAGGCGTTAGGGATGGGGCAAAGCACGCTTGGCATGGAACTTGGACAGCGCAGTAATTGGCAACAGTCGCAATATGGTGATTATCTAAATCAACTTGCACAAAGGCAAGCGCAACAACAATCAAAGCAACAAGGTTTAAATAATATGATTGCTACCGGGAGCAATATTGCATCATATTTATTGCCGTATGCGTTTTTGTGATTTAGATAAAAAAGGAGACAAACAATGATGAATAGCTTTGTTGAACCAGAAGAAGATGCGGTTAGTTTTGATAATCTTGCAGACTTGGTTGCGCGCACAAAACGAAGACGGCCGGCTTTAGGTGAATTGCTTGGCGGTATTGCCCGCGGTATAGGGTACGGCGTGCAGGGTCAAATGGTACCCGCGGCTGAATATGACAAGTATTTGAGACCTGATGATTCACAAGACCTATTAACAAAATTGCTTTTACAAGCACGCGTAAAAGAAATGGTAACACCTAAAACAAAAGAACAACAGGCATTTGAGGCTATTTCTAAAGGCGGTACATTGCCCGGATTTACACCGGAGCAGACTCAAAAAGCCGCGGGGGTGTATATTGAACCAAAAACAGAATCTGTTGCAGAAAAGAAATTTAAATTAGAAGAAGAAAGATATGGAAATGTTGAAAATAAAAAAGCTGAATATATAAAAGAGATTACGCAAGACACATTGGATACTATTAAAAAAGTTAAAGAAGGAATCAATTACTTTGGTCTTTTTGGTGATATTCCTTCAATTCCCGGAAGCGATAGATTTACATGGCAATCAAATGTAAATAAATTATTAAAACGAAAAATACTTGATGTAATGAATGAAATGAAACAAGCAAGCAGAACTGGTGCGACTGGATTCGGAGCGTTAAATATAAAAGAATTAGAAACATTGCAAGATGCGTCTACTGCATTAAAAAGATCTACTTCTCCTGAAGAAGCCGCGCGCATATTAGATGATATGGAAAGAAAATTAAATAAAATAATTGCACCACAAGGCCCACAGCAACCGCCGCAAGGACAGCAGGGCGGTGGTCAATTCACGCAAGAAGCAGGTATTACAGAAGAAGACATTCAGTATACTATGCAAAAATATGGCGTATCTCGCGAAGAAGTTTTAAAAAAGATTCAAGGGAGATAAAAAAATGCCAAGAGATTTATTTACTGGTCAAATAGATAATATTTCTGCTGGACAACAAAATCAGCCAGTAGATTTATTTGAAAAATACAATGTAAGAAAACCTTACAAGTCAATTCTTCCAGAAAATATACCAGCACCAATTCAGGCAATACAAGGACAGATTGCAAAAACGTTGCTTGGCGCAGGCGTTCCTTTTGGTACTGGCATTCAAGCATTGCCGCCACAACAGGCGGGGGAATTTGCGCGCGGTGGGCAGATTGGCTCTTTGCAGGCTATAAATTCGGCAATGTTCGGTATCCCGCAAGCCATAGCGCGTAAATCAGGATACGAAATACCGCAAGCGCAAACACCTTTTGAGCAGGCGGCATCAATCCCGCTTGAATCAGCAGGTGCGTTGGCAGGTATTAGTCCTTTTGCTAAAGCGTATCGAATGCTTCCTGTATTGAGGAAATTACCCGCAACGCTTAAATCCGCGGCTACACTTGCCGGATATGGAGCAACAAAAGCAGGTTTTGAGGGTGAAGACGTAGGCAAAGCGGCTTTGTCCGGGGCCACTATGGGTGGATTAGGTCATATAGGGGCACGATTAGGGGCAACAACGCCTTTAGGGGCAAGATTAGGTGGTGCGGCTGGCTTTGGTGGCACATCGGCCGGATTAGCGGCATTAGAGGCACCAGAAGGGGAAAAAGCGCAGTCTGCCGCATTGCAGGGGCTTATTGGTACAGGCATGGGATTATTAGGAAAAGCACAGAAATTCCCTAAACCAAATAAGCTTGCCGGGCGTTTTGTAAATTCTCTCATAAAGCCAAATAACAAAGAATTTTTGTATGGTAAAAATCCGGGCATGGGATTGGCAAAAGAAGGAATTGTTGGCACAAGTTTTGAATCGTTAATAAACAAAACAAATCAACGTTTAAAAGAACTTAATAATTACATGAATGTTGTTATGTCAAAACCAAAAAACATAATGAAACGTTTTGACCTTGAGTATGTTACTGAACCATTGTATGAAGTTTATAATGAACTTTCTAAAAAACCAGCAACATTTTCTGCAAATATTAAACGCGTGGAAGATATTTTTAGCGATTTATCTTCTCAAAAATTTAATAATTTGTCTGCCAAAGAAGCACTTGAGTTAAAACGATTTATTTCTGATTTTCAAGATTGGAATAAAATCGAAGGAAAAGATAAAGATATAAATATTGCTATAAGAAAAATTTATCATAATATTGATTCTGCTATTGATTCTGCAATCCCAGAAACAAAACTATTGAACGAACGTATGGCAAATCTTATAAGCGCAAAACAGGCAATACAACACAGAGCGAGTATTGTCGAACGTGCAAATATATTAGGTCTTGCGCCACGACTTACCGGAATGGTCGGTGGTGCGTCTATGGGTGGTATCCCCGGTGGTTTTGCTGGATATCTTGCAGGTCTTGCCGCAGAAAAAGGAATGGCTTCTCCGTTAGCAAAAACAGGAATCGGTAAATTGCTAGCAGACCAATATGCACCTTTGTCAAAAGAAACACCTTACAGAAAGCCAAAAGGCCCCGGCCCGATCACGGAAGCCGAACTTGTAGGAGTACCGCAACCGATAGACCAAGGGCCGGTTTATATCGCAGGTGCGTTACCGCCGCCACAACAGAAGATACCCAAAATCACTCCCGAAGCATTGCCTTCTCCGCGTACTGCCGGCGCAAAAGTAATGACAAAAGAGGACATTGCAAAAGCCATTAAGGATTTAAAGGCACCGGTAACGTCTACAAAACAGCGCGGGAAATTCCCTGATGAGCGCGTAAATAAAGTTATCTATATGTTCGACAAAGAATCTCAAGGTATGTTGCCGCCCAAAAAGCCGGTACAGCGTACCAAAGCAGAGATAGAACGCATGAGAAAAGACCTTGAGCAAAAAGTAAAAGATATGCTCCGGGCGCAATCAGCCGCTGAAAAACGCCGGCTGGAAAAAATAGCACGAGAAAAATACCTTCAATGGAAAGCTTCTGGGCTTACGACGGAAGGCGGAAAAGGCGGGGTTATACAATGACAATAGTAATTTCTTTCTTGAGGAATACTGCACGATTCTTTGCATTTTGGGTTTTGCTTCTGGTGTTTATCGTGTATTGCATTTCATATAATCTGTTCGCCCGCACCTATAACATCATTTACAAATTAAGAAATATTCTCTTTTGGGGATGCAGTATTGTTGTTGCGGCATTATTTGTATATCTGCTTATTTTTTACGCATAACAATGAAAGGAAATTATCATGGAAAAAAAAGATGCGGGTAAGAATTGGATTTTGCAATATTGGCAGATAATTACCTTTTTAGCAATAACCTGCACCGGAATAATCATTGGGTATGCGGATTTAAAAAAGACAGTGTACGGAAGCGAGGCCCTTGCAAAAAGCACTAGTGAAACCGTAAGCCGGCATGAAATACAGATTTCTGAACAAGGCATACAACTGCAACATATCAAAGAGACACTTGTAAAAATTGAACGGCAAAACGAAAAGCTTGACGACAAAATAGACAAAGTATTGAACGTGGTTATTACAAAAAAATAAGATGATACCGCTATGGATATTTACCTATGGTATAGCCATGCACCGAGTATCTTAAAGATAGCGTGTATATGCGCAAACATTGCGCTTATCACGATCATACTGCATATAAGTTTTTACAGAAAAAAGTATTAAAAAAAGGGAGTGTGTTATTATGGGGTTATTATCAAAATTATTGCTTACCGCGCCGGCACTTATTATTTCGATTCTGGCAATCGCACAGGGGTTAATTAAGCTCGCAAAAGAAATCATTACCGCGTGCCTTAATATCCTTGTGCCATTATTCCCGAAGACGCAAGAATTTATCTTGAAATTGCGCGCATGGGTCAATATCATTGATGAGTGGGTGGAAAAAATTAAACGCATTTTGCTTCCTTTAATTGGGGTTAAGGTCGAATGAATCTCGAAACACGCTGGATATTATTTTTAGAAACAATAGGCAACGCCATTAAGGTGCTTGCCTATTTTTTTAATCCAAAATTAAGAGAGCAAAAAGAAAAGGAGAAAATAATTGATGAATTTAAAAAACTTGAAAACGAATACCGCTATGCCCTCGCCATTGGTGACCCTGCTCGGTGCGCTTATTTTGATCGTGAGCTTCGCCGGATGCGCGCAAAATACCGTTATCTTGCGTGAGGAAGAATCTTATTATCTCATACCATCCGGGGTGCCGTTTATGGCACAAGTGGACAAAGAGGGGACATTGGGCCCCATTGAAAAGCCTTATCCTATGTATGCGGTGTCCGCGTCATACCTTGTCAAACTGCAAGAGGAAGCTAACGAAAAAGTGTTGGGTAAAAAATAATTTGAAATAAGACCTTGACAATTGCGCACTTTTAGCGCACAATTGTTATCAGGGAATAACAAAAAAGGAGTTTAACCTATGAAAACTAAAATATTTTGGATTGGTACCAGAGTTTCAAGAAAAGAAAAAGAATGGATAAAGAAAAAATCTTTGGAGTTAGAACTTGACGTATCAAAATATTTAAGAGAAGCGGCTTTACATTACGAAACCGGGAGTACAAAATGAAAAAAGCGCGGAGTATCTTGGGGGACACGACCGAGCTTTTTTCTACTCCCACAACCGAAGGAGTGATGCGATGAGTAAAACCAGTATTCCACAAAATCCTCAGTATGTCAATGGCAATTCGTTATCAGAGGACGAACAAATGTTCGTCGCCCCGGCAATCGCAGTCTGTGTTTCTTTCATTCTTGTCATGTGTATGGTGTGCTTTTTGATCGGGCGGTGTACTGCCGAACAGAAAAAGACCGTGTCGTATGTCAACGCAATGGTAAGGGGGTAAACACATGGATATGGATATAGACAAGTATATTTATTCATTGAAAGCCCAGAACGAAATATTGACCGCGGTAAACACTATGCTTGGGGAAAGTATCCTTAAAATGGAATCCATGAAATACGATGATGTGCTAAAAAAAGAGGAGGAATAAAAACATGAATACTGAAAACGTTATTTACGTTCATAAAATCACGGAGAAAAAAAAGCGGTGCAAGTTTTGCGGCCGCGCTATTTATGTCGCTTCCATTGACGCGGGTGATCGTGATGTGTGCCTGCATTGTGACGCAATGAGCAGAATTTCAATATTGAAATAAAAGGAGATAATTATGGCAATGAATAAAACACTGTGCGAAATTATGAACAAAAAAGAAGCTTGGAAAATTGATATGTGCGAAACCTGCACGATGAGAAAAAAGCGTTATTCTGATGATTGGTGCGTATATGTAAGAGAGGAGAAGGGAAAAACACATGGAAGAAAAAATGTGTAACTACTGGAAAGAACTTGATGATGACAACGGCAACATATACGAGTATTGCCGAAAACATGGGGGCAAGTGTGTGTGCGGTAGTAATGTTGAAAGATGTTTATTCACAGAGGAGTTAAAAAAATGAGGCCAAGCGCAATGAATCTTGCCGCGAAATGCCCGGCGAGCGTTAAACTAACCGGATATGGATCCGAGCAGGCAACTGCCGGATCCGCATTCCACGAACTGGCAAAAGCAAAGATATTGAATGACCCGTTAGACTATGACCTTATACAAAACAAATACGGTCTTACGGATGACGCAATAAAAGACATTCGCATAGGCATATCAAACCTTGAAATCAATATCCCGGAAGGCGCGGAAATCCACGCGGAGGAAAAAATGGTATCTCCCACGTTAAATCTTTCCGGGACACCTGACTTTTGGCTTGATATGCGGACTTTAGGCGACCCTTACGCGGTGCTTGTAGATTGGAAGAACGGCCGCTCCGAGGTATCAAAGCCGGAGAGCAATTTACAGCTGATTAGTTATGCGGTAATGCTTGCGGAGAATCATCCTGACATTGAGATGATTAACATTGTGATCATGCAGACGCAATTAAAACAGGTGAATGAAACCACGTTTGACCGCGCCCGGCTTATGCAGTTTCGGGACGTACTGGCGGGGATAATTACGCGCGCAGAAAGCCCGGACGCTGAATTTGTGCGCGGGCCGTGGTGCGG
>JBFYYA010000264.1:0-2993 GCA_041310245.1 Syntrophaceae bacterium
CGCAGGAAACGGCCGCAGGGATATTCTTCGGAATAACCGAAGGAACCGAAGAGTTTCATGCACTCATTGGCCGCGTGTACCACTTCCTTGGCGCCGTAGAGTTTGGACATAGATGTTTCCATTGTGTTCGGAAGCCCCTTGTCTTTGAGCCAGGCCGCTTTATAAACAAGATAAGATAAGGCTTCGTGTCCCATTTTCATTTCCGCGATTTGCTGCTGTATAAGCTGGTATTTGCCGATTTGTTGGCCAAATTGAGAACGTTCATTGGCGTATTTGATGGATGCCTCCAGAATAGCGCCGGACAATCCCAAAGATCCCGCGGAACAGCCCAGACGTGTTGCATTAAGTTGCGTCATGCACATCTGGAACCCTTTGTTTACTTCTCCGAGGACAAGTTTCTTGGGAACCTTGACATCTTCAAAAGTAACTTCGGCGGTATCAGAAGCCAAGAGGCCGACTTTTTCGTGAATTTTTTTGCGCGTTACACCGGGAAGATTGTAATCCATGATGAAACAAGTGATGCCTTTGGCGCCGGCATTTTTATCTGTCTTGGCGTATAACAGTCCATGATGGGCGATTGTACCGTTAGTTATCCACATTTTATTGCCATTGAGCAGGTAGTAATCCCCCTTGTCTTCGGCCAGACACTTCATTCCCGCGACATCAGAACCAATATCAGTTTCAGTCATGGCAAAATTACCAATGTATTCACCGCTGACGAATTTGGGGATGTAATGCTGCTTTTGTTCTTCGGTGCCGAATTTCTGTATGGTCAGCGACGGCCCCCAGCACTGCATGTTGAAAGCCATGCGCCAGGAAGTGTGCACTTTGGCAATCTGCTCGATAACGAGCACACCTTCAAGAAAGCCCATGCCGTTGCCGCCGTATTTTTCATCAATGCAGAAGCCGAAAAAGCCGAGCTCGGCCATTTTGTCAAAAATTTCCTTGCGCCAGTGCTGATTTTTTTCGTCTTCTTCTACATGCGGTTTAATTTCGTTTTCGGCAAAGTTTTTCGCCATGTCCTGCAATATTTTTTGTTCTTCGGTTAATGCAAAGTCCATATATAAATCCTCCCCGATTTATCCTTGAGTTTATTTCCTCTCTACAATCATACAAATGCCCTGGCCGCCTCCGCCGCAAATTGTTTCCAGGCCGAATTGTGTGTCCCGCCTCACCATTTCATTGATCAGCGTGGTAAGGCGCATTGCTCCGGTGGCGCCGATGGGGTGCCCCAGGGAAATGCCGGAGCCGTTGACGTTAACTTTCTCATCCATTTCTTTATCATTGATACCGGAGAGCCGGGTATCGGCAATCGTCTGGACGGCGAAAGCTTCCTGAACTTCCACCAGTCCTATCTGATCAATTTTGACATTAATTTTTTGCAGCGCTTTTTGCACCGAAGCGGGCACGGCAGGGTAGGTAAGCGTGGGATCGGTTGCCGCTACCGCGCAGGAGCGGAAATAGGCCAGAGGTTTGGCACCAAGTTCTTTCGCTTTTTTCTCGGAGGCCAGAAGAACTACGGAAGCTCCGTCGTTTTCCGAAGATGAATTTCCCGCCGTGCAGACGCCGTCGGAGTAAACCGGTTTTAGTTTGGCCAGTTTTTCCAGTGTGGTTTCCCGCCGCGGTCCTTCGTCAACATTGAAAATGATCGGTTGACCACTTTTATCTTTACCAATGGGCACGGGAACTATTTCTTCAGTAAACTTCCCAGCATCCTGCGCCGCAATCGCTCTTTGATGGCTTCTGAACGCCCAGCGGTCCGCTTCCTCCCGCGTGATTTTTTCTTTCTTTGCCGCGGTTTCTGCCCAAGCCATCATGGAGCTTAGTTCGCCGTAGCGGGCGATGGGTTGCGACATGACGCGCGCGCGCTGAATGCGGTCGTAAAAGGGAATTCCCCACATCGCCATGGCGCCGTGCCCACGTGGCATGAAACCGTATTTTTCATGGATTCTGCCACCCAGACCCCATCTGATATCACCGGGAATATAAAGTTCGGCCTGGCTCATTGAATCCATGCCGCCAGCAATGACAATGTCCGCGTTGCCGGTCTGAATTTTCATCGCGCCGAAAAAGATGGCTTCCAGTCCGGAGCAGCAGCGCCTGTCCAGAACAACTCCCGGTACTGTATCCGGCCAGCCCGCTTCCAAAACAGCCATGCGCGCGCCGTTGGCGCATTCACCGTTCTGATACGCAGTGCCCATAATCACGTCATCAACCTGGGCAGGATCCACATTTACACGTTTAGCCGTTTCCTGCAAAACAACCGCGCCTAATTTATATACGGGAACATCTTTCAAAGAACCGCCGTAAGCCCCGATAGGTGTGCGCACGCAACTTAAAATAACGACATTTTCCATAGATTCATCCTGTTTTATAAATTTAAATCATGGCTCTAGACTAGATGAGCAGGTTATTTCTCATCAGGTTTAATATAATTTGGTAGATATTTTGTTTCCGGTAATTGAATCGGAACTCACACTCTTTGAGATGAAAATAAAAGGTTGCTTTTGGGATACCGTGGAACTTCATAAGCCTCCTCTTTGCATAGGGCCAGAATGATTCAATGCCGTTAATATGCTTTTTGCCGTTGGCAAATTCATTCTTAACATGATGCACACAATAATGCTTTTTGTATCCCAAGTCAACCAGGCCGTTATAGCCGCGCCAGGAGTCGGAATGAATAATGCTTTCCGGGTCTACTTTACCGCGAATAACGGCTTGCAGTGTCTTTCTGTGATAATCAGGAACAGTTTCCGTATAGATCTTGCCGCCTAGCGGGAAAAAGCTGTATAAGAATATGGCAAGCAGAGGAGTTCGCGTAAAAGTATCTTTATGGAATATTTCTATCGATGAACCGGAATGGGATTTAATCGGAAACAACAGCACATGCATCGCCGCGGCAGTAAAACGCAAAAAAATGGTGAGCTGAGTTCAGTTTTCAATCTGAAATGATAATTTTTCCTGAAGAAATTGTTTCATGTGAGCACTCATTT
>JBFYYA010000265.1:0-3099 GCA_041310245.1 Syntrophaceae bacterium
GATTTGGTTTTTAAAAGCCCCTCGATAGAGTCCCTTTTGATAATGTTAGTCGGATCATCAACGAGAACCCTGGTTTTCCCGTCAACTCTTTCCAGGGGAACCCAAACTTCTCTTCTCAGAAATGGTTTTTTTAGATTCTTTAGCAAATCGCCCGGTATCGGTATTTTGTCATTATAGGTAACATATTCGCAGCCGTAATATTCAGCCAGGGAAATGCCGATATCTTCCTTGGAAACATTATATTTAAACATGAGAATATTTTCCAAAGATTCTTTTTTCTCCCGGGCTTCCTCTGTTGCTTTATCTATTTGCGCCTGCGTCGCGCGTCCCTGCCTGATTAAGTAATCATACTTACTAAGGCGTTTCTGCTTATGTAATTTCTCCTGGTTATTGAAAGCGATGCCCAGCACTCCGCATATTTCGTCAAGAAATATTTGGCGATAATCTTCAATTTTATCTTCACCTTTTTGCGTCATCACTTCCATTACGCCCATGATATTGCGCTCGTACATGATTGGTATTGCCAAAACCTGACCAGTTAAAACCCCCAGCTGCCTGTCCATGCTGCGGTCAAATTTCAACTGATCGCTGAATCTTTTAAGCTCGCGTTCATCATAAACATCATGTAGCAGAATTGTTTTCTTATTGTATGCGGCGTAACCGGCAATAGTAGAATTATTAATGGACAGGCGGATTTCTTTCATTGTGTCGCCTTCCGGATTGAGCGTGTAAAGCTCTTTTTTTAATTTGTCGAAAGCGTAGATGATTAAGGTATTGATGTTAAACAGATTCCGGATATCATCTTTGATATCAACTATTATTTCCTTGATGCTCTCCGCGCTGTTTATGCGGTTGTTTACGCCTTGAATTGATTTGTGAAATTCCAGGTTTTTTAAAAGTTCCTCTACCTGTGGCGCGTTGGAAAGCGTGTCTTTTTGCGAACCGGTGGAAAACGGAGTTGTTTTACGCATTTTATGCTCCCAAAGAAAAATTCTTCTTTAAAAATATATTTTACAGAAATATGATTTTATCAAACGGCTGTTGAATTACGCAATGGCTTCCGCAAAAGCATCGATAGCAGCGGGAATTTCAATATTCAACAAAAGCCCCATTTGTGTTTTGGTGCCGTCTAACAAAATGCCCCAAATATATTCACCTAAAGGCAAAATAACCAGCAGTTGATCGTCCTGCAAATCAAAAGTAGCATATTTTCCTATCTGCGGTATTCCGCTTATTTTTACGGTATCGTTGACAACCTTAACAATCTTAACTATAAGAGCGGCGAACTTGGGGCTGGAATTAAACCCGGCAATTGATTGCCCGTCGATATTCATGGCAATAGTTGTGGAAAGCAAGCTTTCTCCCAAATTAGTTTTAAGTAGTCCAATGGCCTCGTTTAATTTCGTTACATTCATAACTTATCATCCTGTTTAAAAGTATTTTATGTTAACTCTTTTTCCACGCGCTCAATTTTTGTTTTGTTTCTGATTTTAAATCATTTTGTTTTGTCTCTTTTTCTAGAATTTGCGCATCTATCTTTGTTTTTTCTTCAGCTTCTTTGGCTTTGCGTTCGGCTTCTTCTTTGGCGAGCGCTTCCTGGCGCGCTTTTTCTTCAGCTTCTTTTGCTTTGCGCTGTGCTTCTTCTTTGGCGAGAGCTTCCTGGCGCGCTTTTTCTTCGGTTTCTTTGGCTTTGCGTTCGGCTTCTTCTTGTGCGAGGGCTTCTTTCCTGGCTCTTTCCTCAGCTTCAGCTTCGGCCTTTGCCTTTTTGATTGCTTCTTCGCGGGCGAGAGCTTCCTGCCTTAACTTTTCATCAGCTTCGGTCTTTGTTTTTTTGATTGCCTCTTCTTTGGCGAGAGCTTCCTGCCGCGCATTTTCTTCGGTTTCTCTGACTTTGCGCTCCGCTTCTTGGCGGGCGAGAGCTTCCTGCCGTGCTTTTTCTTCGGCTTCTTTTCCTTTGCGTTGTGCTTCTTCACGGGCGAATTTTTCTTCTTCAGCCCTGGCCTTTGCCTCAAAAAATGCGCGTTTTTCCGCGGCTTCTTCTATTTTTTTGTCTTCCGTGAATAATTTTTTATCTAAAAGTTTTTCTTTTCCTCCGGTTTTTGAACGTGCTTCCTCCTTTAGCTTTGCCAGATCTGCTAACGATAAACTGGCACGTGATCCGAAAGTTGCTGTGGCTTTGGATGAATCTTCCTTTTCAACAGAATGTTGAGCGCTAAGTGGAGAGGCGGGAGGTTCTTTGTGAGGTATATCTGTTTTGCGAATCTGTTCGGTAATCGGCGCTCTAGTTTCAGTAACGGGAATTTTGATACCCAACGCGTCCATAATGTTATCGGCAACGGTGTCAATTTCCAGAGGTTTTTCCAGATAACGGAAAATTCCCATATTCACCATAATTTCTTCTATTTTAGGTGTCCCATACGCGGTTATAAGAATAACGGGTATCTTAGGATAGTTTCTGCTCATATAGGCGATGAGTTCAAAACCATCCATTTTGGGCATGTTCAAATCGGTGAGCACCAGGTCGATAGGCGATAATTTTAAAATCTTTACCGCTTCCGCCCCGTTAGGCGCCGTTCTTATATTAAAGTATTTTTTGTATGAACTTAAACCATCGGCGAGACTTAAAACAAACGGTTCTTCATCATCGACGATTAGAACCTCTCCCACTCCGGATAGTTTGCCTTTAAAGAATTTATCCTGTGGGGCGCTTGCTATTTTTTGCTTTAATGATTCTAAATTACTTGCTGTGTTCAACATAACTTTCTCCAATAATTTTTAATCGGTTTTTTTGTTTCCCTTTTTCTTCAGAAGGTTTAACTCTTTATTGAAGAGTAAAGCAATCGTTGTGCCAAAAGCGTTATAAGTATTATTAGAAATAATATTAGATATTTACATTGTTATGGTGGTTGCTAAGCTTGTATCAGGTTCAAACTGACAGGTTCATTATGAACTAGCAGGTGAATTATTTGCCAACATGAATAAGATTATAATTTTTCACTTTTCTTTTCAAAGTAGACAAAGAAATATCCAGGGCTTTGGCTGTTTGTGTATAATTGCCCATATATTTTATTAACGCTTTCTCGATGTGATTTCTTTCCA
>JBFYYA010000266.1:0-2820 GCA_041310245.1 Syntrophaceae bacterium
TTTGATGCTGTAGTTTATGTTGCCTCGCTATAATTCATCGAGGATTACCGAAAGGCACTGCAACAATCGTTTAAGGTTTTAAGGACCGAAGGCAGGATTATAGTCATGCTGCTTAATCCCCAGTCTAATTTCTTTAAGCAAAGACGTCTGGAGCCTGATTCGTACGTAAACCTTATCAGGCATACTGACTTGTGTGAGATAGAAGATGCCCTAGGAAAGTTTTTTGATATAAAAACGGAGTATATTCTAGGGGTTAGAGACGAAAAGATATTCGTGAGCAAATCCCCGGATGAAGCGGCTCTATACGTTATTGTGGGTAAAAAAGATAACAAAAAATGAATAGAAACCGTGAAGTGGACAGCGCGAGGCGTTTGTTAGGAATAACTAAAAAAGGCACGGCAGAAGATGCCAAGAAAAAATATCGGGAATTGGCCAAAATATGGCATCCCGATGTTAATAAAAACCAAGAAGCGCATGATAAAATGCAGGCGATTAACAAAGCTTATGCGCTGTTGATGAAAGAAGAGTTCGGAATTCTTGATTGGTGGGAAGACTATAACCGATGGTGGTGGCGGCAGTACGGAAACGATCCGATATGGGGTAATTATTATCCTGCAGAGACTCCCGCGGAAAAAAATAAAAAGAAAAAAATAACTGAAGAAAAAGATATTTAACGGCAAGAAAAAGAGGGTTTGATGAACGAACTTGTTATTATCAGCGGGAAGGGCGGAACAGGTAAGACCAGTGTCACGGCTTCATTCGCCGCGCTGGCCAAGCGGCCGGTTATTTGCGACTGCGATGTGGACGCGGCTGATTTGCATTTGGTGCTGGCACCAAAAATTATTGAAGAACATGAATTCTTAAGCGGTCATGAAGCGGTAATCCGCCAGGATGACTGTATCGGCTGCAGAATTTGTCAGGATGTATGCCGTTTTGACGCGGTAAAGACTAAGCAGGCCGGCAACGGAAATATTCTGTTTTCCATCGATCCCGTTTCCTGTGAGGGGTGCGGTGTGTGCGTGCATTTTTGCCCGGAAAAAGCAATTGATTTTCCCGAGCGGATGTGCGGAAAATGGTTTGTTTCTGAGACGCGCTGCGGTCCGATGGTGCACGCGCGTTTAGGGGTGGCCGCGGAAAATTCCGGCAAACTTGTGTCCACTGTGCGCCGTGAAGCCCGTCAGTTAGCCGAAGACCATAATCATAACCTGGTAATTGTGGATGGTCCGCCAGGTATCGGCTGTCCGGTAATCGCTTCGCTCACTGGCGCGTCGCAGGTTTTGGTGGTTACGGAACCGACGGTTTCGGGAGAACACGATCTGGAAAGAGTGCTTTCTCTTACCCGGCATTTCCAAATTCCCGCGGCTGTTTGTGTCAATAAGTGGGATATCAATCCGGAGATGACCGAAAAAATTGAAGTAAAAGCTTCCGCTTCGGGAGCAAAAATAGCCGGGCGAATCAGATACGATAGTGCCGTAACCCGCGCGCAGATCGAACAAAAAGCGGTTGTGGAAATACAAGCGGCATGCGCTGAGGATATTATACAAATCTGGAAAAATCTTAATTTGCAGGAGGAAGTAAATTAGTATGGAAGTGATTAGGCTGGATGAGCTTTATTTAACCGCAATGGAACATGTAGACGACCCGCGCAATATGGGGCCTCTTCAAGAATTCAACGGGCACGCAAAAACCACCGGCCCCTGCGGCGATACTATGGAGTTCTGGATTCAGGTGCAGGAAGGCTCAATTAAAAAAGCTTCATTTATCACTGATGGTTGCGGCCCGTCTATCGCCAGCGGCTCGATGACCACTTGTTTGGCGCAAGATAAGAAAGTAGGTGAGGCAAAATCCATCAGCCAAAAAGACGTTTTAGAGGCACTGGAAGGCTTGCCCGATGAATCTCAGCACTGCGCTCTTCTGGCGGCAAATACTCTGAAGGCCGCATGTGATGATTATCTGAAAAAGCAAAAAAATCAGGAAAGGATTTAGACGGAAAAATGGAAGAGAAAAAAACATGCGATTCATGCGGAGATAACAGTTGCTCAGCAAAAAAGCAGACCAAAGATGAAAGTCCGGAAGAATACGCAGATCGCCGCAAGCTGCAGGCAACGCTGTGCCGTATCAAGCATAAAATTATTGTTCTTTCCGGAAAGGGAGGAGTGGGCAAAAGCACTGTTGCTGTTAATCTGGCGACGGCACTGGCACTTAATGGTCTGAGTGTTGGTTTGCTTGACGTTGATATTCATGGACCCAGCGTTCCTACAATGCTGGGTTTGGAAAATGAACATCTGCAAGGCAATCCAGGCGGTCTTTTGCCTGTAGAATTTGGCGGTTTGAAAGTAATGTCGCTGGGGTTCCTTTTGCAGAACCCGGATGACGCGGTTATCTGGCGCGGGCCGATGAAAATGAGCGTTATTAAACAATTTTTAACGGATGTGCAATGGGGTGATCTGGATTATCTAGTTGTTGATGTACCGCCCGGCACGGGTGATGAACCTTTATCAATTTGCCAATTGATTCAACCGCTCGACGGCGCGGTGATTGTAACCACGCCCCAGAAAGTGGCGGCTGTTGATGTGCGCAAATCCATCAGTTTTTGCCGCAGGCTTGATGTGCCGGTGTTGGGCGTTGTGGAAAATATGAGTGGCTTTGTTTGCCCAAAATGCGGTGAGGTAACACAGATTCTGCCCGAGGGCGGCGGCCGGAAAATAGCGTCTGACATGAACGTGCCTTTTTTAGGAGCTATTCCCATGGACCCGGCTGTTTCACGTTCCGGCGATTCCGGAAAGGTTTTTATTTACCATGAATCTAAAACTCCCACGG
>JBFYYA010000267.1:0-6015 GCA_041310245.1 Syntrophaceae bacterium
TCAAGAACACTTTGGTGCTGTTGAAGATCATGCAGCGCGATATCAGCATCAAGACCATCGTCTTGGCGCTCTTGGGCGATTTTATCTCGTCTTCGATCCACGACGACCTAAAGGAGTCGAACACTATGCTGCCGATGGACGCAGTCCTGTTCGCCCAGAAGCTGCTCGTTTCGGGGATTGAATTCCTGATCGAGAACACCGACTGTGAATTGGTTATTCCCTGTTGCGTCGGCAATCACAGCCGGATCACTCCGCGGATCCAGATCTCGACCGAATTCGGCAACAGCCTGGAGTACTTCATGTACCACTCGCTCGCCGAACATTTCGCGCACGAGAAACGGATCACTTTCGTGATCGCCAAAGGCTATCACCTGTATCTGGACGTGATGGGCTATATCATCCGCTTTCATCACGGCCACGCCATCCGCTACCTGGGCGGGATCGGCGGGATCTATATTCCGGTCAACCGCGCCATCGCCCAGTGGAACAAAGTGTGTAATGCCGACCTCGACATTTTCGGGCATTTCCATCAGTTCCGGGACGGCGGTTCGTTCATTTGCAATGGTTCTTTGATCGGCTACAGTCCGTTCGCTTTGCGCATCAAAGCTGATTACGAGAAGCAGAAACAAGCGTTCCTGCTGATCGACAAAAAGCGCGGCAAAACGATCGTGGCCCCGGTCATCCTGGAAAAAGTTTGATCTTTTAAAAAACATTCGTATCGGAGGACAATTTATGAGCACTCAGCATAGCCGGACGTTCTACAAGCGCTCAGGCCGCCGCAACCGCCACCATATCTTGGCAAAAAGCCGCGGCGGCCGCGCCACCGAAGAGAATCTCATCTGTCTGGATGAAAACCGCCATGCTGCGTATCATCTTCTTTTCCACAACCTAACTTTTAAGGAAGCCGCCCAGGTGCTGATGCGGGCTCACGCCCACCGTTTGCACCAAGCGGCCCGCAACGCTTAACCTTTTATCTGCCCAGGAAAGGGGGGAGGAAAGTGAAAAGGCTCGTTCTGTTCGCTGTGTTGTGGTTCGCTTTCTGCGTGGGTCTTTCCATCTGCGCCAAGAAGGCCTGTGGTTATACCTACGACGGGGCGATCGATCCGCAAACATTTAGCCAATGGGAGGTCGTGCCTAAGCACTCTAATCCTCCCATCGCGTACATGCTGCGCAATCCTGATTGTACGGCCGAGATCAAGTTGGCCATCGTTATTCTGGCGCACCAGCCGGTGCAGACCGAGAACGGACTGGAGATCATGTCAGTGATCTACAAGTACTGTTATTTCAAGGATAACGAAGTCTTTTTTTTCACCCTAAACGTGGCGACGGGCAAGTATGAATGTGATGCTAATATCACCCCCGAGATCAGGGAGCAGATCCGCAACCTTTTTCGCCAGGCTTTTAACGGCAAAGATATTTAATGGAGGCGGCCATGGGAACAAACCGCTTAGACAAGAACGAGGCGGTCAATCTGACCGAGAAGGAAGCTGTCAAGCTTTTGGAAACGCTGGACGGGCTCTATAAGATGCTCGAAATGGCCGACCTAGTCAGCCAATCAGCCGCCAACCGCTTGGAGGGCAACCTGCTCCGTGAGATGATCATGGCTAAGGAAACCATTAACTCGGCGAAGATGCGCATTCAGCGCTGCTGGGCCGCGATTAAAACGGCACTGTACCAGGAGTCGGTAAAACACTGACCGTGGAAAAAGGAGGTGGGCGATGGCTATTTATCAATGTCGTTTGTGCGATCAATTGATGGGCTGTACGCTCACCGGGAAATTTCGCTTTTGTTTCAATTGCGACTTTTTCTGTGGGCTGTGCTCGCTTCTGATGTATCCGGAACATTCCGGGATCAAAAAAAGCGTTTGCCCGTCATGTCTTGCCGATGGCTGCAAGTGGCGTCTGGCCGAGCCAGAACAGCCCAAACCGAAAAAAAGGAGGTGAGCGATGGATATAGCTTGCGAAACCTGCATTTTCCGGTCAAAGCGCATCGGGAAGCATTATTGCCAATTAGAAATGGCTTTTATCGGCGGCCGGAGTTCGGTGTATTATTGTTCCGCCAAGGAACCGGAATCGCCCGAATGCGCGGGAGAAAAGGAGGGGGAGATGCCTAAAGAAATCAGGCGTTGTTGCGACAACTGCGGTTGTCATTTGGAAGTGGTTTTTGTCGGTAACGGCAAAGTGGTGGCCGAGTGTCCCAAATGCGGCATCAGATACGAATTCAAAAAAATCCGCGAATAGCGGAAAACAAAAACGGGGGTTGGACCAACATGCTTGTCTGGTTCAACCCCCGTCTATCCCAATCATATGGCTTTTTGGTATTTATATTTAAGGGAAGAAACTATGCTTGAGACGCCAAACCGCGAATTAAAAAAATACCTGCGGGCGGTGCGGAACAAGAAGGTGCAATTCGACAGCATGGATTTTTTGGCAATCATAAGGGAACTGGCTAACCTTTATTCTTTTTGCGACGGCTGCGACCGGGTTTACCATTTCAATAAAAAATGCAATAATAAAAAATATGGAAAAAAACAGCAAGGATAATATCCTGGTGAGCGACGGTAAAGTGATGATCGACGTCAATAAGTATATTGATTTCGTGCGCAACAAGATCTACTTGGATGAAGTGATTGGTCAGTTGGAGCATCTAAACCAGTCGATCTCGGATTTTCTTAAGGATTTGCGCGAAAGGAAGGAAAAAGAAGACAACGAAGTAAAAAATGTATGAATATTTTTAATCGAGTAGCGGCGCAATGCAGTTATCAGGATCCGCGCATGATCGAAGGTTTTTATAACGGTTTAAAGCGTGTGATCATGCAGGAACTAGTGAGTGAGGGCAAAGTAATACTGCCGGATATCGGCAGTTTTCGTATAGTTAGGCATAAAGCTCGGCGGACCAAGCTTTTGCATCAAATGGGGACGACGATTTTACCGGCTAAAATTACTATTAAATTTTTGGTGAACCGCAATTTAAAAGATTATGTGCGGGGCAGATTAAATATTGATTAACTAGTTCTTGACAAGTGTTAAAACTTGTGCTAATATTATAATATACTATTTATTTGCTAAGGTGGGGAGGCAAATAAATGGCTTTTTTCATAGGTTTTTCCGAAAAAGCTCTGGGCAAGGGCTTGTTTCAAAAAAAAACACGCGGATAAGTGATTATCTGCGTGTTTTTTTTGTGTTTAGTAGTCACAGTTTGACAAAAAATGATTTTTATGTTGATTATTTTTACTATTTTTTAGGACTTGTGGTATAATGTAAGGTAATTAACACTTTTGTTTACTATATGGCATCTGACACATCCGATCAGATTAAAAAATATAGCAATCTTTTGCGTACGTCGCCGACGGCGATGACGCCGAATGTAGAGCCATCTGCGGCTGATTTGGCTAATCAGAGACAATTATTGCGGTTGCAGCAAAAGCGGGATATTGCGGAAAGTGAAGCGCTGAAAACCCGCTGGTATGGGGAAACGCAAACCGGCAAAACCCGGGAGGGTTATTTGCCGCGCGTATTGAAAGCCCTGGGTACGCCCCTTTACGCTACTGTAGGCGCGGTGGAAGCGGCCTTGGGTAAGGGAACTAAAAAGGGTTTATTTGAGAATGTTTTGGCTAACATTGAAGAAGAGGGGACTTACGGTGATTTGTTAAGAAAATATAACCTACCCTATTCGGTTTCCATGCCGCTCGGGTTTGCTTTGGATATTGCTTCTGATCCGATTTCCTGGCTGACGCTTGGTTCCAGCGCTATGGTTCCGCGCGTGGCCGCGGGTGCCTTTGCGGGCGCGAAAACCGGTGTTGGCTTATTAAAGGGGGCGGAGATTGGTGCCCGTTCAGGCGCTTTAAAGTTGGCCGAGAGTGCGGGGCGGGTCGTGCCTGGTTTGGAAAAGCGGGCATTTGAGGGTTTAAAGAACGATTGGCTTCCTAAGACTTATCGTACCATTTCAGAAAAAGCGGTCGGGGCGGAAGGCGAATACCGCAGACTGCGCGGCTGGAAAACCGTGGAAGAAGAGATCGCGGAAAAGGCGAGTAAACCCGGCTGGCTGGACCAGCTGGAAAGCAAGATCAACGAACAACCCTGGGGTCCGGCAGCTTTGAAATTTTTTACTTATCGGCCGCAGGAGAATATCCGGTTGAGCCGGCTGGAGGAATTGAACCGTAAAAAGCAGTTATCATTGGAAGAAACGGATATGGACCGGATTCTAGATACTAATCATAATTGGGACGATTGGGATGGTACGGTCATGCCGGAAAAGGTGATCAAGAATAATGTTGAGAAGGGCGCTTTAAAATCATTTGAGACCGGGCGCGAGGAATTTAAACAAAGTCCGGAGATATTAAATGATCTGCGGCGGGAGAAGGAAGCGACAGTGGCGCATAACCGGGCGATCAATAAGTCGTTGGAAAATTTTAAAAATAGTTTGAGCGCGCGCAATACGCCGAGCGACGTGCGGGCCATGGAGCGCCTGGCTGGTATGACCGACAGCGAACTGAAGGAATTCTCCGAATCTTTATTATATTATCGGGGCGATCTTCCCGCCTATGATCGGGCGGTGGGCAAGATCTTAATGAACACTAAGGCGCGCAAGATCCTTAAATCTTACGCGCAAGCGATGGGTATTTTTAAGACGGCTAAAGTGCCGTTGAATGTCGGGGCTTATACCAACGCTATTGGTGGTAACTTTACCATGCCAATCATGTATGGATTGGATGTAACGGCATCTCGTTTTCTGGGTTCTTTAGTGGAATCAGCTAGAGTAATGTTTGGCAAGGGCGCAGATGTGATTACGCCGTTTTTGCGGAACCGTGAGATTGAACAAGTTTGGCGGGAAACGCCGGAGTTGTTCCGCAGTGTTTTTGGAATTGACCCAAATTTATTGGCTGGCAATTATGAATCATTCACGAAGATGTTCAATTCGGTCAAGGCTAGTTTATTAAAAGCGGGTAAACAAGTGGAAGGGGAAGAAGACGTGATTCGGATCTTCCAGGAAGCTTTTGGCGGTAAGAATAAGGAGTTGGCGGAAAAGGCGCTTAAGGGCTTGCCCAAGATGCAGGATGACATAATTAAGGGCAGTAAGTCATTGGTTGACAGTATGGCGCAGGGCCAAGCCTCTACTTTATTCTCCTCTGATATGATCGCGGGACCTTTTTTCGATTTTGTCAACAGGCTTAAGACAGAGGCAGATGCCAGTGGTAAGATCTATTTAAAGACTCTGGCCTGGGCCTTGACGCAGCCGATGGAAAATTACAATAAGGTTGACCAGACGTTTCGGCTGGCGACTTTCATGCATCTGACCAGAAATGGTATTACGCAGCGGGAATTGGAATCAATGGCGCGCAATATCAAACTGACAGCGGACGATATCGTGCGTAAGGGCGGGCGAAACGTTTATACGATCAAGCCGGAAAAGGCGATGGAGGTGGTGGCGGATGTTTTCATGAATTATTTGGCTATGCCTGGGTTCGTGCAGATCATGCGCAGTTTGCCGATCTTTGGAGCGCCGTTCTTTTCCTTCGCTTATGGCATGAGCAATAAGGCGGCGACTACCCTGGGGCGCAATCCGTCATTTTTCAATAAGGCGCAATTTTTGTTAAAAGAGATCAGCGGCGAACAGTCGCCTTTAGAGAAGGATTTGTTGTCCAAGCCCTATTACGAATGGTATGATCGGGAGGGGATGGTAAAACTGCCGTTCTTCGATGAGAATCCGGTTTATCTGAATTTGGCCAATATGATGCCGCATTATACTTTGAACTTCTTCCAGCCGGTGGAGCGGACCTATACGGAACGGTTCGGCAGTGCAGTCGGGGCAATGATCGATAAGTTGCCATTCATGAAGGATCCGGCCGGCCAGGTGATGTTCGATTATGTCATCCAGCCCTTGATCCTGCGCGAATCGGCGCCCAAGGGAACATTCGACCAGGCCCTCTGGCCGATCGACGCCAAACTTTGGGAAAAGGCGGCCTATACGGCCCGCGGCGCTTTGGAGACCTTTGCGCCGCCATCACTCGGTTAT
>JBFYYA010000268.1:0-3591 GCA_041310245.1 Syntrophaceae bacterium
TCAAAATCAAAATCGCTTTGGCTTAAATTTGTACTCATTGGGGGTCCTCCTCATAATTACGCAATTGTCTCTTTTGCAATTTTTAGGGATGGGTGATAATTACTCAAACGTGACAACTTCCGAAAAAACCGTTTAATACAATTATAGCAGATTTCTGTTTACGCTTTCATTTTGCCGTGTTTCCGCGCCGGGCAAATTCCTTCAAAGAACAGCCGAACTACTTATTTAGGTATATTACTGCTTTAAGAGACTGTCAACTATTTAAAGATTTCCCTTACAAAGACTTTGCCACAAAAACATAACCGCGGGGCCGTTTATTTAATATATCAAGAAAATGACCCCGCGGTTTATGTCACCTCACCAATCAGTTAAAATGGAAAATGTGTCGCCTGTCCGGCAACAACAAACCACACAATCAACAGCGCGTTCAGAAATGCGCCTGTGTAAATATGACCTGTTTTACGGTAAAAATAGGTGGACACCAGAGCGCCCATAATAAACAGCGGGAAGAACTGGAACATAACGATGAAAAACAAGGCCGCGTCAGGTATAGCCAGCCCTCCTCCGGCAAAAAGCGGCGCATACTGAAAAGCAAGGAAAATAATATATCCTGTTATCCACAGTAAGATATTGACAAGCATCTCCTGCCACATTTTCAGGTCACCTTTTTTGCCGCGACGCAGTTGTCCGTGCAGGATGAGCGCTATAACCAGAAAAAATACCGCAAAGGGTATTAGGTAACTCAAAAAGATGCGGAAATGCAGGAAGGTCATCGGCTTTATCGCAAACACCCACAGGCGGTAATCCGTTTTAAATGCCCAGCCGGAAAAAGCGACCGTCAGGTAAGCAAAGAAAGCGATAACCATCGCCAGCAAAAACGACTTGCCTACTTTTTTCCAGACAATTCCCTTATCTTTCCATGTGACACCGTAATTTACAAATGTGGCGTTTTTGCGGTTAATTATAAAATGCCACAAAAGGAAAAGAATCAGAGAAACGACAGCTACGGCAAGCGCCCAGTACATAAGTGTAGTGGTAATATTCTGCGGCCATAGAGCCGTTGCGGCTTGATAACCCTTACCGTGGGAAATGATAAAAATGATAAATAACGGCAGAGGTATCAGCACTGTAAGAACCGCGCCTATCCACCAGCCAAAGCCCTTAAGAGATTTTTTTGTAGGCGGCTTTTCGGCCAACTCTTTGAAGAAACTTTTTTGTAAAAGCAACGCGCCGAGTGGGAAAATCAGCAAAATCATGCCGATCATAGCGATAAAATTCCCCAGCTCTTTATACTGCCAGATTTGATTTTCCGGAGGAATGCTTTTACCGCCGGCCAGCGTCAGCTGCATCCACTCAATTGCGTTGCCGATGCCTTCCTTCGAAAAATGAACGCGCGGATGGATCATATTCGGTTGATACAACTTTCTGGCCGTACCCTTTTCAATAGAACCGTAAAGCTTGCCAACTTGCACATCATCTTTTGTTGCGAATATATTTTTAAGTTTATCTGTCTTAACAATATCCCGGGGAACGGGAACGCCCCACATCAACTTGGAAAATTCATCATACTTGGAAAAAATGAGCGCCATGTTGCGAGGGAAAGTCATCGTTCCTTCAGGGATGCCAAAAGTGCCTGTCGAAGAGCTTGCCAGCACAACTGATTTATACCCTCCCGGATTTGCCGCTGCGGCAACTACGGACGCCCAGCCGCCCATAGAATGACCTTCCAAACCGATATTTTTGGGATCGACAATATCGAGTGTGCGCAGATATCTTAGAGAATCCAAGCCACCAAAACCAGCCGCGAAGGCCGGCGGATCGGAAAAACCATGCCCGCTCTGATCCACAGCCAGAACAACATAACCGCGGCGGGCAAATTCGATGGCGAAGCCATCCTGCGTTTCACGGGAATTAATGTAGCCGTGCGTGGCCACAATGCCCGGAGCCGGATTTTTACTGGTCACCCCTGGCGGAATATACAAAAGCGCGCTGGTGATTCTTCCATCAGAACTGACAAAACGCACGTCTTTTATTTTAATTGTGTTGCCGGCGGTTTGTACACAATAAGCCAATACACCTCCGGCGAGAATTAACAAAAGTGCGATAAATAACAACCATTTTGCTTTTTTCGTATCCATATCTCCTCCTCTTTTTTTACTCTGGTGATTTTAAAAATTAAAATATTCCGGTGGGAAGATCTTGCCGAATATAAACGAATAGTTTGAGTAATGCTTCAGGGAGGCGCGCGGCAAATCGCGAGAGCCGAAAAACATCGAAAAGTGATTTGATATTGAAGATTTATGCCGCAGAAGCGAAACAACCTACGGCAGGTTGATCTATTGTCTTCTTGGGCAAACCCGGCGTTTCTTTTGACGGATCTCATAGACACCACCAAAAATATCGTTAAACATCGCCAAGGGTCAAAAAACACATTGCCGAAATTAAGTCAACTTATATTCGGCAATGTGCCTGTATTGAATTTATGCTTTTAATTTAAACGTTTTTCGAGTTCTTCCAGCTGCTTTTTCATCCGCGCAGGCAGACGATCGCCGAATTTAGCAAAATGCTTATTAATATCCGGAATCTCCGCTTTCCAGGCGGCAAGGTCAACTTTTAGCAATTCTTCCATATCCGCCGCGGGAACAGTCAAACCTTGCAGATCAAGATCTTCTTTTTTCGGCAATAATCCGATAGGGGTTTTTACCGCGTCCACTTTCCCTTCCACTCTCTCACACATCCATTTCAGTACGCGGCTGTTTTCACCAAATCCCGGCCAGAGCCAGCGGCCATCAGAAGTTTTTCGAAACCAGTTGACGTAGAAAATACGCGGCGCTTTGCTTTTGAGCTTATCGCCCATGCTGAGCCAGTGATGGAAATAATCGCCCATGTTGTAGCCGCAGAAAGGCTGCATGGCGAAGGGGTCACGCCGCAAATTTCCCACCGCGCCGATGTTGGCGGCAGTCGTT
Organism: Syntrophaceae bacterium; assembly: GCA_041310245.1. GTDB lineage: Bacteria > Desulfobacterota > Syntrophia > Syntrophales > Smithellaceae > UBA4810. The sequence goes on from JBFYYA010000268.1 coordinate 2,967, forward strand.
TCCGAAGAGGCGGTCGCGCCCAGGAAAACACCGTGGTCAAAATCGTAAGCCTCATTCACCAGCGGAACAACGCCGGCACGGCGTCCGCCGAAAACGAAGATATCGATCGGCACACCTTCTGGTTTTTCCCAATCTTCAGAAATAACCGGGCACTGAGATGCCGGCGCGGTAAAGCGCGCGTTGGGATGGGCGGCCGGTTCTTTGCTCTCGCCGGGCCAGTCGCGACCTTTCCAGTCGATAGCGTGTTTGGGCGGTTCGCCATCCATGCCTTCCCACCAAACATCGCCGTCATCGGTCAGGGCGCAGTTCGTAAAAATCATGTTTTCTTTTATGGTGTCCATCGCCATCGGATTGGAATCGTAGGATGTACCGGGAGCCACACCGAAAAATCCGGCTTCCGGATTGATGGCATAAAGACGGCCATCAGTGCCTATTTTCATCCAGGCGATATCATCGCCTACACATTCGCACTTCCAGCCGGGAATAGTCGGCTGCAGCATGGCCAGATTGGTCTTGCCGCAAGCCGAGGGAAAGGCTGCCGCGATATGAAATTGTTTGCCTTCTGGATTGGTGAGCCGTAAAATCAGCATGTGTTCGGCCATCCAACCTTCCCTTTTTGCCATCG
>JBFYYA010000269.1:0-8091 GCA_041310245.1 Syntrophaceae bacterium
GTTTCGCGTAAAATAGTTTTAGTGGTTTTTTTCGGCATTATTTTCACACCGGTCTGCCGTTTTACATCGTAAATACACGCGGGTCTTTTTAGAGGAGTCCTACCCTCTATCTGAGGCAGCAAACCGGCCTGCCCGAGTTCTTTGTCATATTTTTTTCTTTCCTGCGCGTTGATGAGCGTGAGATAAGCTCTCTCCAGATGACTAAGAATTTTTTTTCTTTCATCGTTAGAAAACAAGGAATAACTAACCATGGAGTCCGCTCCGTAAATCTGCAAAGCGGCGTTATAAGCATGCCGGATTTCAAAAAATGCCGCGTCGGGGCTGATATCCAGCATTTCATAATAATTAAATTTGGAAAAATCCTTCTGCATCAAGAACCTCGATAAAAACTAAAATGCTTGCGCCTCTGAATGCGCATTTAAGAATAACGAAGCAGCAACTGCTGGTTCCCGGATTTAGCCATATTTTTGCTCAACTCGCGTAAATCATAAGCGGTGCGGGTATAAGGATAACGCTCTAAAAAAGAAACCCGCTGACAAATGGCGTCATGAACACGATCGTCATAAGTGACGTTGCCGGCAAATTCTATATGAAATCCCAAGTGTTTCTCAATAATTTTGCATATCTGCGAACCGAGAGCGATATTATCATGTTTGCGCAACTGGTTTAGGACAAGTTTGAATTTAAAGGAATTAAAATCGTTTTCCAAAAGCGTTCCTTTTTCCGGATGCGCTAGTTTTATCACCTGAATGATACAATCCGGCTTGTTGAAAGAACCTTCGCCAAACTGCGTTTCTACTTCTCTTTCCAGCGTTTTAAACTCAGTCGCAGTAAAATACTGGCGGATGCGACGGAAATAAATAGAGCGCGCCAGCCGGTAAACATTTTCAATGGATGTCGGCTCCGGCGTGGTTACAAAAATACTGTTTTGTGAAATCAAAAAGAAGTCAAGCGTGTTAAAGGAAGTTCCCGCGCCTAAATCCAGCAATATCCAGTCATAGTCAAGCCGGGCAATGGCGCGAACAGTTTTTATTTTCTGCTCATAAGGCAGATTGGCAATATCCAGGCTGTCGTGAGCGCCACTGATAATAAATAAATTATTAACGGGAGTTTCTAAAACAATATCTTCCAGAATAAGATTTTTTTTGCGAATGAAATCGGAAAAACTTTTTTCCGGATATGGAACGCCCAGCAGAGTATGCAAATTTGCCGAACCTAAATCAAGATCAACCAGCAGGGTTCTTTTGCCCATTGCGGCCAGAAGGCGCCCCAGAGAACTGGTGAGAAAACTTTTTCCCGATCCTCCCTTGCCTCCACCTATTGGCCAGATTTGCGCCATATACCGTCCGCCGCTTTTATTTTTTATATGCCATACATGATAAATTACTAATATTCAAGCATTATGTTGGTTTTTCCCATGGATAATTCCTTGACATCTTCATCTTTTGCTCATAAAAAATCATATTATTATTTTTGAATGGTCTTGTCTTAAATGATTACTGACGAACCAAAAATAAAAATCGCGCTACTTCAAGGCTGCAAACAAACCGGCATAACTCTTCACAGTAAATATCTTCTTGCCGGAGGTTTCGCGTTGCCCGGGAAACTTATATCTGAGGCTTCCGTAACATGTGTCCGCCTCAAAAATGAGGATGGCGCGCAAATTATACAGCAAAAAGAAATTCTGCTTGTCGGAGAAAAACAATCAACCTTCACCCTGCCTCAGGTAAAAATCGGCATTGATTTCCACTGGCAGCAAAACCAGAAACAGACTTTTCAAGGCGACATACTTTTAGCAGCAAACAAAAATTTTACTTTCACTTTGATCAACATAGTGCGCCTTGAAGATTATCTGGCGTCAGTTATTTCTTCAGAGATGTCCGCTGAAGCTTCGGTGGAATTTCTTAAAGCACAGGCGATTACCGCCCGCAGCTGGCTTATGGCGATGCTCGAAAAAAAGAAGGCCGCGAAACATCCGCGCAAAACAAAAAATGAAAATGAAATAATCACCTGGCAGGATGTTAACGATCACGAAGGATTTGACGTCTGCGCCGATGACCACTGCCAGCGCTACCAGGGAATAACAAAAATAATCTCTGATAACGTGAAAACAGCAATCGAAGAAACACGAGGAGTGTTTATCGTTAGCGCTGATAGAATCTGTGACGCGCGTTACTACAAATGCTGCGGCGGGCAGACAGAAATATTTTCCACGGCGTGGGAGGACATATCGCTTCCTTACCTCCAAAGCGTGACTTGTAACAACATACCCCGCAAGCCAATAAACTCGGAACAAGAAGCGCGCGAATGGTTAACCGCAAAGCCTCCCTCCTTCTGCAACACCAGGTATGAAAAATTATTAAAAAAAATATTGCCTTCTTTCGACCAGCAGACATCCGATTTCTTCCGCTGGCAGGTTATTTATAAACACACGGAGCTTGAAGAAATCATAAAAAACAAATCCGGCATCGACTTCGGCCGCCTGCGGAATATTGAACCACTGGCGCGCGGGCCTTCCGGAAGAATCTACAAATTAAAAATTGAGGGTTCGAAAAAAGTAATTATTGTCGGCAAAGAACTGGAAATTCGCCGTTGGTTATCGCCCACGCATTTGCTCAGCAGCGCGTTTGTCGTTTCCATAAATAAAGATAGCGGCGGAGCAATTTCAGAAATTATTCTCGACGGCGGCGGCTGGGGACATGGCGTGGGACTTTGTCAGATCGGCGCGGCCGTTATGGCGGAAAAAGGATTAAACGCGGCGGAAATTCTTTCGCGCTATTTCCCCGGCGCGAATATCCAAAAATTATATTAAAGGATACTTATGCGGCTCTTCTCCCGAAAAGCAACAACTCCGGAAAATGCCCGCCCCTGGCTTTGGGTTCCATCGCTTTATTTGGCGGAAGGCATTCCCTACATGATTGCCATGACCGTCAGCGTGGTGCTCTATAAAAATCTGGGGCTTACCAACACGCAGATCGCCCTTTACACCAGCTGGCTTTACCTGCCGTGGGTGATCAAGCCGTTGTGGAGTCCTTTTGTTGATTTATTCCGGACAAAAAGATTCTGGATAGTTGCCATGCAGCTGGCGATTGGCGGTTCTTTCGCCTGTGTCGCGCTGACTTTACCCGCTAACGATTTTGTCCGCTACACGCTGGCAATGTTCTGGATTATGGCTTTTTCTTCAGCCACGCATGATATCGCTGCTGACGGCTACTACATGTTAGCACTGGATACCCCTCAGCAGGCCGCATTTATTGGCGTCCGCACAATTTTCTACCGCATCGCCACTATCGCTTCAAAGGGCGGTCTTGTAATACTTGCCGGTGTTTTGCAAAATAAAGGTTATCCGGTCGCTTCCGCCTGGTCGATAACCTTCATCATCGCGGCGGCTTTTTTTCTTGCTCTTTGCATTTATCATTTTTTTGTTTTGCCTTATCCCACGGCGGATAAAAGCGCGCCCTTTGATAAAGGCCGAGGTTTTCTCGCTGAATATTTTCGTATTATCACTTTATTTTTCCGGCGCAAGGATATTCTCATCATTATCTGTTTCTTTTTGTTCTACCGTTTTGCCGAAGCGCAGCTGGTAAAAATGGTTGCTCCTTTTCTACTCGATTCTCCCGAAAAAGGCGGATTAGGTTTGACTACCGCCGATGTCGGTTTTATTTACGGCACGGTTGGTGTTGTGGCGCTGATGCTGGGCGGTCTTTTGGGCGGCTATGTCATTTATAAAAAAGGGCTTAGGTTTTGGCTCTGGCCGATGGTTTTGTCCATGCACCTGCCGGATTTGATTTTTGTTTATCTTTCACATACTCTGCCGCAAAATATTCTGCTGATTGGCTCAGCCGTGGCGCTCGAACAGTTCGGTTACGGCTTCGGCTTTACCGCCTACACCATGTATATGATAATGGTGGCCCAGGGTGAATACAAAACCGTCTTTTACGCCGTGGGCACGGGGATTATGGCGCTGGGGATGATGCTGCCGGCGATGTCCAGCGGCTGGATTCAGGAAATGCTGGGCTATAAAAATTTCTTCATCTGGATTATGATTACCACAATTCCCGGATTCATCGTCACGGCATTGGTGAAAATTGATCCGGAGTATGGGAAAAAGATGGGTAAAGAACCAAGAAAATAGGAGCATTTTGTCCCCCTTCTAGAGGGGGTGTCGCGAAGCGACGGCGGAGGAGCATAATGTAGGGACTGCTCCCCGAGCAGTCCGAAAAAATGTAAGCGGCGCGTTCAGGGAACGCGCCCTACAAAATATTGTACTGAAAGCATAGAATATGCAAAATATATTAATTAGAACCGCATTTATTCTTGGCGCGGGATTGGGAACGAGGCTCAGGCCGCTGACGGAAATCACGCCCAAGCCGCTTCTGGATATCGGCGGTAAGCCGATTATCACTTACGCTATGGATCATCTGCGAGCAGTTGGCGTCAAACTTTTTATCGTCAACACGCATCACTACGCCGAAAATTATACTGAAGCATTTCCCCAAAATAATTACCGAGGCATTCCGATAATATTTCGTCACGAACCGGTTTTGCTCGATACCGCGGGCGGTATCAAAAACATCGAGGATTTAATCATCGATGATGAGCGCATTATCGTTTACAACGGCGATATCATAACTAACCTGCCGCTTGCCTCGCTTATTGAAAAACATTTTGAGTTGCGGTCACAGGTTACACTTGCCCTGCGCTCTTCCGGGCCGCTGCTCAACGTCAGTGTTGATGATGAAGGTTATGTCTGTGACATGCGGAATATCCTGAAAAATCAGGGCGTAAAAAGTTGTCTTTTTGCGGGTGTTTATATTGTAGAAAAATCATTTTTAAATAGATTACAACCAGGCAAAGCTGAATCAATCGTCTTGCCGCTGGTGGAGATGATTGAAGAAAATCCGCGCTCCGTCGGCGGTGTTATAATTGACGATGGCTGTTGGTATGACGTGGGGACGGTTGCTGAATATAATAAATTAAGCAAAACAGGAATTGGAAACTAGCGGCGCGTTTGGAAAACGCGCCCTACGTCTTCGGGTAGGGACTGTTCCCCGAACAGTCCCTACCAGGATTTATAATACTGGATTAACCGGTCAAGCCGGGTAATGTCAAAAGACAGAAACATATGCAAAAAGAAATTCAAATATTTTTAACTGAAAATCTGGGCAATGCCGATTTTAATCTGGAGCCGATCAATAAAGGCGGTTCCGACCGCGTTTTTTTCCGTGTAAGTCTTCCGGATAAAACAAGCTATGTTTTTATGCATTACGGCGATGAAGTGGCGGAAAACGCTTACTGGGCGCGCGTTAACAAATTCATGGCTTCGCTTGGCATAAACGTGCCGCGAGTTATCGCGCAGGATGACAAACAGCATTTTATATTAATGGATGATCTGGGCGAAATCGATTTGTGGTCGCACAGATTTGATCCGTGGGAAAAAAGGCGCGATTATTATTTCCAGGCCCTTTCCCAAATTCAGCGGCTGCATTCATTTGATTTGAAGTCAATCCCCACTGATTTGCTATTGTCCGAAAGTTACAGCCCGCGTCTCTATAAGTGGGAGCATGATTATTTTCTGGAAAATTTTGTTTTCCAAGTATGCAAAATAAAACTTTCTTCATCGGACACCTCAAATCTTAACAAAGAACTGGGCACGCTTTCCGCCCGCCTGCAAAATATTGAACCATGCCTTATCCACCGCGATTTTCAATCGCAGAATATCATGATTAAAAACAATCAGCCGGTCTTTATCGATTTTCAGGGAATGCGCCACGGCAATTTCTTCTATGATTTAGGCTCACTCATTTGCGACCCTTACGTTAATTTTACGGACGAAGAAAGAAACGAATTGATTTTATTTTACCACCAATTAATTACTAAACCGGTAAGCATTGATGAATTTACGGCGCGTTTCTGGGAAGCTTCGGCGCAAAGACTTATGCAGGCGCTCGGCGCTTACGGCTTTTTGGGGCTTAAAAAAAATAAGCCGGCTTTTTTAAAACATATTCACGGAGGCATTAGGAATCTTTACTTTGCCGCATCGCTCTGTCAAAACGTGCCTCTCCTGCGCGAACTGTCGCAACGATGCATGAACATTTTGGATGAGTGGGAATAATCAATTCATTTAAGTTAAAATGCTGCCGCCATTCAATTCATCACAACTTTTCATTATAATTGACAATATTTCAATAATAACTATGATTATTTTTAATAACCGAAAAAAAGGGAGAAATAATGCTTGAATTAAAAAATCTAAGTTTTTCTGTTACTCAGAAAGACGAGAAAAATAACGATAAACGGCTCGATATAATTAAAGAAATTAATTTTAAATTTGAAAAGGGCAAGTTTTACGCGATTACCGGCCCCAACGGGAGCGGCAAAACAACTCTCGCCAAATTAATTATGGGCATAAATAAGGAAACCGCGGGCAATATTTTCTTTGACGGGAAAGACATAACTGAACTTTCTATAACAGAACGCGCAAAAGCCGGAATAGCTTACAGTTTTCAGCATCCCGCCCGTTTCAAAGGAGTAACCTTCCGAGACCTGCTGGCAATTTCAGGTAATACAGAGGACGAAGAAAAACTGTTGGGCATCGTAAGGCGAGTGGGAATTTGTCCGCTTTCCTTTCTGGACAAGCCGGTCGACGCCACACTTTCCGGAGGTGAAATAAAAAAAATTGAGCTCGCGACAACAATCGCGAGAAATCCAAAGCTCGCTATTTACGACGAGCCGGATACTGGCATTGACTTGTGGACTATTATGCCCATGGTAAATTTGCTGAAAAAAGAACAGGTTGAGCGCGGAACCACAACAATAGTCGTGAGTCACAATAAAGCATTCTTTGAGGTCGCGGACACAATTTTAATTTTAAACGGCGGAAAAATATATTACGAAGGAAATCTGGAAAAGGCGATCCCGATACTTGATGATTTCAGAATCTGCAATTTCCGTCCCTGTGAAGAAGGAGAACAAGATGCTAGATGCTTCAGATAAAAATTTACTCAAGACGGTAGCGAATCTTGAAGATATTCCCAAGGGCGCGTACAACATCAGAAAAAACGGCAAGCTCTTATCTCGTTCCACCACGGCAACCATTGATATAGAAACGAGCGAAAAAGAAGACGGGATTACCGTTACCATCGCTCCCGGAACGGTTAATGAATCCGTGCATATTCCGGTAATTCTCAGCGAGGCCGGCCTAAACGATGTAGTCTATAATAAATTTATCGTCGGCGAGGATTCTGATGTTACAATTATCGCCGGATGCGGAATTCATTGCGGTGGGCCCGAGCCTGAAGGCCATGAAGGTATTCATGAGTTTTTTGTGAAAAAAGGCGCTAAAGTAAAATATGTTGAAAAACATTATGCCGGAGGTCAAGGATCGGGAAAAAGAACGCTGAATCCCACAACAAAAGTTTTCCTCGAGGAAAACGCGCGGGTGGAAATGGAACTAATGCAAATCGGCGGCGTGGATGAAGCTAATCGTTTAAACGAGGCGGTTTTGGGAAAAGGAAGCAGTTTGCTGATAACAGAAAGAGTAATGACTGACAACAACCAAAAAGCAGTTTCGCGCAATAAAATAATTCTGGAAGGAGAAAACAGCCGCTCCAACATGGTATCGCGCTCAGTCATAAAGGGAAATTCCCGGCAGGATTTTTATGCCACGATGCTGGCCAAGGCCAAATGTTTTGGCCACATAGAATGTGACGCGATTATCATGGATAACGGCACGAACAAAACAATTCCAGCCCTGCACGCGGAACATCCGGACGCGGAACTAAGTCATGAAGCATCCATAGGAAAAATCGCCGGCGAACAATTGATGAAATTAATGAGTATGGGTAAAACCTACGAAGAGGCAGTAAATATAATTATTCAGGGGTTCCTGCGTTAATTTTTTTCTATCCGCAGTCGCAAGCTCTTTTTGTATATTTGCATAAAATACTAGCTAGTAAATAATTATTTTTCGCTGATGGTTTCTGAAATCTTGAAGCCGAAATGCCTGCCGCCCTCTTCGGTATAACCTAAAACCTTATCCCCTTTGGCCAGCTTGACAACCGATATCGGCTCTCCGGAAGGTTTGGTCAG